>CAZNFB010000077.1:0-10861 GCA_964572105.1 uncultured Desulfobacteraceae bacterium | reverse complement strand
CCCGAAAACCCAAATATACATTAGTATACTTTTATTCCAAAAAAAACGGACGCATCTATAAATTTTAAAAAATTTAATCGAATCATCCGTTGGGAGCTACGTAGTATATTTTTCTTCTATATTAAAAGCAAGCTTTTTTTAATTTATCATGGATTGTCAGATATTTTTTACACATTCATGTATTTGGCGATAATAGTCTTCATTATCTCATTGGTTCCCGCATAAATTTTTGAAGCCTTAATATCCATGCTCATTTTCATAATAGGGCAAGAGCCTACACTTCCAGCCATCCCAAAAATATCAAGGCATCGGTCTGCCACACGGTTTACCATATCTGTAACCCAAAATTTTTCCATGGAGGTTTCTACAACCACATCTTCACCAGCCATGTGATCAACAAGGAGTCTATCAAGAAATATTCTCCCCAACTTCACTTCTGTGGCCATCTCCACCAGAGCAAATTGATTAGCCTGGGACTTGGGAACCTGTTTTCCATGACCTGCATGCTCCTTATAAAATTCCAAAGTTTTTTCCAGGATATATTCTGCTGCATTAACTGCCCAAATACATACAACAAGACGCTCCTGCTGAAGTTTTTCCATGAGCATCTTAAAGCCTGCACCCTTTTTCCCTATTAAATTGGCTTTGGGAACCCTGCAATCAGTAAAAAAGAGTTCTGCAGTATCCTGATAATGCATTCCCATTTTCTCCAGCTTGGCTCCCCTGACAAATCCTGGGGTTCCATCCTCCACCAGGTAAAGAGATATGGCTTTGTAGGGATTATCCTCCAGTGGATCCTTTGCAGCAAGAATAAGAAGGTCACAAACAATTCCATTTGATATAAATATCTTGGAGCCATTAAATACAACCGTATCACCATCTTCTTCAACCGTTGTTTTCATGGAAGCAAGATCGCTCCCTGCATCAGGCTCAGTCATTGCTATTGCAGTAATTACATCACCTGAAACACAGCCTGGCAGATATTTTTGTTTCAGCTCTTCGGAAGCATAGGCTGCTATATATGGAACAAAAATATCACTATGGGCTGTGGGAGCTGCACCAAAAAAACCGGATTTGATCATCTCCTCCGACACTATTACCGAATAAAGAAAATCACCACCCTTACCACCGTATTCCCTGGGCATATCAGGGCATAAAAGACCTGCTTCCCCCATCTGTTTCCACATGCCTTTTGGCATGAGCCTGTCTTTTGTCCATTCTTCGACATTCGGCACGATTTTTGTCTTAACAAAATTACGAACGTGCTGACGAAACTTATTATGCTCTTCAGAAAATTTCAAAATATCCATACAAAAGTCCTCCGGATTGATGTTGTAAAAAAAACCGCCACTGATTTTACAATAATAAACAAATGTGGGAAATTTGAGGAAAGCGTACTGAAATCATAATCAAATCAATAAATATATTAATTCTCCAGGGTGATTCTGGCTCGCAACATGAAGCTGGATATCATGGGGAGCAAGAAGAGGGGCGATTTCTTCTTCTGCTTTTTGGGGCATATTATTTGTTTCGCTTAAATGTGCAAGAATAACATGTTTAAGCCCTGGATGAATTATCTGACTTAATATTTTTTTCGAATCCTGATTGGAAAGATGCCCTCCCCTCCCCTTCACACGTTGCTTAAGGTGCCAGGGATAGGGACCATTATTGAGCATGTCAGGATCATGGTTTGCTTCTATGACAAGCAAATCACAACATTTTAAATGCTCTTTTACAAGGGATGATACAATACCAAGATCTGTTGCTATTCCAATTTTAACGCCATTTTTACTAATTATAAACCCCGAGGGATCTGCTGCGTCATGGGATATGGAAAATGGATGGATAGTTAAAGTTTTAAGAGTAAAGAGAAACCCGCATTCAAAATGCCTGATCAAATCAACAGTTCCCATGCGGGGAGAAGAGGCTTTGCAGGTTTCAGGATTAATATAAACAGGAATGTTATACCGCCTGGACAAAACACCCACACCCTGAATATGGTCAGAATGTTCATGGGAAACAAGAATACCATCTATATCACCAGGGTTAATCCCTCTTAAAGAAAGCCTCCGTTCTATTTCAGAACCGGATAAACCGGCATCAAGAAGGAGTGAGGTGGAACCGTCTGTAAGATAAATGGAATTTCCTCTGCTGCCGCTGGCCAGCACACATACTCCAAATTTATCCATTTCAAAGACCAGTATGTCCGAATCCGCCTGAATCACGTTCGGTTTTATCCAACTGTGAAACAGTTACAACGGTTACAGAAAGAACCTTTTTTATTACCATCTGAGCAATCCTGTCACCCCTGTGAATTATATAATCACTTTTTCCAAGATTTATAAGCCCGATCATAACCTCGCCCCGATAATCAGAATCTATTGTACCAGGGGAGTTAACAACGGTTACACCATGCTTCACCGCTAATCCGCTTCTTGGCCGAATTTGTGCTTCATAGCCATCAGGAAGCGCCATGGCAAAGCCTGTGGGAATTAATGAAACTTCACCCTGTTTTAATATAAATCCATCCTTGACAGCTGCGCATATATCCATACCAGCAGATTTAGATGTCATGGGTTGGGGAAGCGGCAAATCCGCGTCATGCTCAGGTTTTAAACGAAGCAATTTAACTGTAACCGTTTTTTCCATACGCCGGGTATTACAAATAATTAATTCATCAAAAATGTAACTATTCAGCGTGCTGATTTAAGATACGCAGCAGGCATGATCTGATTAAAACTTTGAAATTGTTTAAACGGATTAGAGAGCGTTAAGAAAGAATCCATCAGGCCTGTTGCCGTACATATTAGCTGAATAGTTCCGCAAAAATAGAAAAAAATACGAATAATTTTAATTAAAACCTAGGCTTTTCCATTTTCTTCCTGCAGTAAAGCCTTGCGGCTTAGCCGTATTTTTCCTTTATTAATATCTAACACCTTGACTTTAACGAGGTCACCCTCTTTTAGAATATCAGTAACCTTTTTAACACGGTGGTGGGCAAGCTCGGAAATATGGCACAATCCGTCAGTCCCAGGAAGAACCTGTACAAAGGCGCCAAAATCCATAATCTTTACAACCTTCCCCTCATAGATCTCTCCAATTTCAGGTTCAGCTACAATCTGTTTTATCATCTCCAGTGCAGCATCTGCTGCTTCTTTGGAAACCGCTGAAATTTTTACTTTTCCGTCATCATCAATATCTATCTTAACACCTGTTTCACTCTGGATGGATCTTATAACCTTTCCACCGGGTCCGATTATATCACGTATTTTATCAGGGTTGATATTAATGGCAATATTCTTAGGCGCATGTGGCGATATTTCCTCGTGGGGGATGCTCAAGGTTTCAAGCATTTTATCAAGTATATGAAGACGTCCCGCCCGAGCCTGTTCAAGGGCCTTTTGCAGTACATCTTTTGAAAGCTCACGAATTTTTATATCCATTTGCAGAGCTGTTATCCCTTTACTGGTCCCAGCCACCTTAAAATCCATATCCCCGGCATGGTCTTCATCTCCAAGAATATCGGATAAAATAACTACTTCATCCCCCTCCTGTACAAGTCCCATGGCTATTCCCGAAACTGGAGCCTTAATTGGAACCCCTCCATGCATAAGAGCCAGGGTACCGGCACAAACTGTCCCCATTGAAGATGAACCATTTGATTCCAGAACCTCAGATACAATACGAATTGTATAGTCAAAATCGTCCTTTGAAGGGAGAACACGTTCCAAAGCCCGTGTGGATAATCCTCCATGACCTATATCCCTGCGGCTCGGGCCACCTATCCTTTTTGTTTCTCCAACTGAATAAGGGGGAAAATTATAATGAAGCATAAAAGCTCTGAATTCTTCTCCTGCCAGGGTCTCCACACGCTGTTCATCCTGACCTGACCCAAGGGTCATCACCCCAAGTACCTGGGTCTCCCCCCGGGTAAAAAGAGCACTCCCATGGGGTCTTGGCAAAATTCCGGTTTCGCATGAAATATGCCTTACTTCATCAAACCTTCTCCCGTCTATTCTCCGTTTTTCGTTAAGAACAAGGCCTCGTATGACAGATTTTTCCATCTCCTCGAAAAAACCATATATTTCGGCTTTACGATCAGAATATTCTTCTTCGAGATTTTTTACGACCTCTGTCTTGAGAGCTCTGATTGCTTTTATCCGCTCTATCTTTGTGGGAATACAAAGTGCTTCTTTTAAATCGGCAAGTGCCATTGATTCAATTGCAGCACCCAATTCTAAATCTTTTACTGGAGGAACAAAAGACCGTTTCTGCAAACCTGCTGCCTTTTTAAGCTCAACTTGCAAATCTATAATGGGTTGCAGCTGGGTATGTCCAAAAAAAATAGCATCAAGCAAATCAGCTTCACTTACAACATCACACCCACCCTCAACCATGACAACGCCGGTTTTAGAGCCTGCTACAATAATATTAAAATCAGCATTTTCACATTCGCTGATCGTAGGATTTACCAATAATTCACCATTCACCCGTGCCACCCTGACACCGGCTATTGGTCCATCAAAAGGAATATCAGAAATTTCCAATGCTGCTGAAGCCCCAACCATGGCAAGCATATCAGGATCATTATCCATATCCATGGAAAGAACCGTTGCTATGATCTGAATTTCATTGAAATACCCTTTAGGGAAAAGAGGTCTTATGGGTCTGTCAATCAACCGTGATGTTAATGTCTCTTTTTCACTCGGCCTTCCAATCTCGCGCCTGAAATAGTTTCCTGGTATCCGGCCTGCTGAATATATTCTCTCCTGATACTCAACAGTCAAAGGCAAAAAATCGACTTTCCGTTCCTCAGCAGAGGAGACCACTGTAACTAAAACAATGGTCTGCCCATATTGAACCAACACAGCGCCAGAAGCCTGTTTGGCCAACTTACCGGTCTGGATGCTCATAACTTTGCCACCGACTTCAGCGTCGAATGATATTTCCATATTATTTCCCATGTATCTTCATATATAAATTTTCAAATAAACAATTTCAGAAAGATAACGATAAAATCTGCCGAAAGCATGCTGGTAGTGCGTCGATCAAAAATTTTAAGCGATAATAGCGTGAAATTATTTATATAAAAACCTATAAAAATTATTCTATCTTCTTAGCCCCAGCGTTTCAATAATTACTCTGTAACGTTGCACATCACCACCTTTAACGTAATCTAAAAGTCTGCGACGTCTACCCACCAGTTTTAGTAATCCTCTCCTGGAGTGATGATCCTTTTTATGAATTTTTAAATGATCGGTGAGATAAGAAATACGATGCGTCAAAAGACCAATTTGCACCTCAGGCGAGCCAGTATCAGTTTCGTGAAGCTTATAATCATCTATAAGTTTTCTCTTGTCATAGGTTAAACGACCCATTTTCTTTAATACCTCCTTCTTATATTATATTTCAATTAAAAACACAGCAATATTTAAATTTATTTGTATCATCATCAGGTTCCAGAATACTTAAAAGATTATTTTTTTTATCTACAATCTTTATAAAAGCATCTTCATTGCAAAAAGGAAAATTTTTAAAATCATCCGATGACAATAAAACACCATGCATTATTTTATTTACCAAAATTTCATCAGCAACATAACAGGGGAGATCAGGAAGAGAATCAGACATCCCTATCAGCATTTCTGATAAAATATCATCCCTCCCGACACATATACACTTTTTTTCAATATCTGGCAAATTATAGGCGTTATTTATGGAAAACCCACTGTTTTCAACCCTTTTTAACTCTTTAATATGTCCTCCACATCCAAGAACAGACCCAATATCATGCCCCAGGGTTCTTATATATGTCCCTGGTGAACAGGAAACCTCAAAACGTATAAAGGGTAGTTCAGCATGAAGTATTTTTATACTGGAAACAAAAACATACCTGGCAGGCTTTTTAACAGGGCAACCCTTTCTTGCAAGTTTGTAAAGGGGTACTCCATTATGTTTTAGCGCGGAATAAACAGGAGGTTCCTGTTCAAGTCTACCCACAAACTGCTTAAAAACTCTCTTTAATTCATCTTCAGAAAAATTTATATTCTCGCAGGTTGAAATTATTTTTCCTGTGGAATCCTGAGTATCTGTTGTAACACCAAGATGCAATAGAGCTTCATATTTTTTGTGGCCTTTCAAATAAAAACGGGAAAGCCTTGTAGCATTATTTATACAACAGATCAAAACACCCGTTGCAAAAGGATCAAGGGTGCCTGTATGTCCTACTTTTCTTACCTTAAAACACCTTTTCACGGCAGCCACAACCGCTGCAGAAGAAATGTCTGAAGGCTTATCTATAATAATAACTCCACTCGGTTCATTATGCTGCATAAAAAAATACCTACAAAAGGGTCTGTGCTATATTATCAAGTTCAGCCTTTAAAGTCGGAAGCAGCAACTGAGTTTCAAAGCCTGCAGCGGTACGATGACCTCCTCCCCCAAAAACTGAGGCGATCTTTGCAACATCCACTGTCCCGTCTGAACGAAGACTCACATGAAAAGAATGGGTGCCAACCTTTTCCTCTGATTCCTGAATCAAGACTGCGACTTTAATATCTTCAATAATTTTTGCATAATCTATGAGGTCATTTCCATCCTCTATTCTGGTACCGGTAGCTCGAAACATTTCCTGGGTCAGAAACATAATCGAAAGTTTTCCATTTTCAGAAATTTCAATTGTATTTAATGCCAAATTCAAAAGTCTGATCCTGCCCAAAGAATAGCGCCCATAAACCTTTTGAGCTATATGATAGGGCTCTGCACCCAGAAGCACCATTTCTTCACAAATTTTAAAGGCAGCACTATTTGTGTTGCAAAATCTGAATGACCCGGTATCAGTCAATATACCCGTATAGATAGCAGATGCTGTAGATTTATTTATGGGGATACCCAGACTTTTAATCAGCCGATAAACAATTTCCGCAGTTGCACAAGCCTGGGTATCTATTAATCGAAAAGTTCCAAAACGATTATTTGTAATATGATGATCTATATTGATGAGAACAGGAATACAAGAGAGAGTATCACTGACACTCCCTGCTCTTTCAGGATTACTGCAGTCAAGAACAATTGCGGTATCATAACAGGCTGCGTCTTTTATGGTATGAACAACACGATCCACAGAAGGGATAAATTTATAAACGGCTGGAATGGGACTTTCTGTATAAAGAGATGTTTCTTTATTCAAAGCCGTAAGAGCAAAGCCCATAGCAATCAATGACCCTATTGCATCCCCGTCAGGATACATATGGGTTGTCACAAGAACTTTATTGCTCTTCTTCAGCTGTTCTATTATCAGGTCCATCTTTCTTTTTTATACTGTCAAGGATCTTATCTATTTTAGATCCATAATCAAAGGTTTCATCATAATAAAATTTCAGTTCAGGCATATAACGCAAGCCAAGTTTTCCTGCAAGTATACGTTTAAAATATCCACAGGCTTTGTCAAATCCTTTTTTGGCTTCAGCCTTCTCCTTTTTATTCCCCATAAGAGAAAAATATATACGGGCATATCTTAAATTCTGCGATAATTTAACCCCTGTTATTGTAGCAGAAGTAATACGCGGATCATTAATCTTTTTATGTAAAAGATCTGACAAAACTTTTTGTATTTGACCACTGATTCTGTCTGAACGTACAAAAGGCTTCATAGATTGATAACCTCCATTTTCACCGGGCCAAGGTTATTTCCACCATTTAAAAAAACTTATCAACCCTAAAATAACTTCTCAATGCATAAGGGGTGCAGATAAAACAAAAAATTTGACAGGTGGTAATAATTTGGTACACCTTAAGGCAGATAATACCGCAGTAAAAATTTTTTTCAAAAATTTATACTGCCTGCGCCTTGATTTCTTCCATATAAAAACACTCTATAAAATCACCTGTCTTTATATCATTATAATTCTCAATACCGATACCGCATTCAAATCCGGTGAGCACTTCCTTGACATCATCTTTAAAACGTCTTAATGATGATATCTTCCCTTCATATATTACTATCCCTTCTCTCAGCAGACGAACACTCCGACTCCGTTCTATTTTCCCGTCTGTAATATACGACCCTGCAATGGATCCGATTTTAGGAATATGAAATACTTCCCTGATTTCAGCTGTACCAAGGACATGTTCTTTAAATGTTGAAGGCATCAATCCTATTATGGCATTTTCAATATTCGCTATGAGATCATAAATAATATTATAAAAGCGCATATCAACATGTTCGTCTGCTGCGATGGCACGTACCTTGGTATCGGGGCGAACATTAAAACCTACAATAATAGCTTCAGACACAACCGCCAGTGAAACATCAGACTCTGTTACCGTACCTGTTGCAGAATGTATAATATTAATCTTAACATTTTCATTGGAAAGCTTTAACAGTGAATCGGTTATAGCCTCAATTGAACCATGAACATCCGCCTTGATTATAAGATTGAGATTAACCACCACGCCTTTACTTAACTTCTCATAAAGTTTCTCAAGGCTCATCTTGCTGGTTTTGGCTAATTCCTTTGCTCGGTGCTTTTGAGCTCTATGGGCACTGACCTGTTTTGCACTTTTCTCATCCAGAACAGCAATCAGTTCATCTCCGCAATTGGGCACCCCGGCAAGCCCTGTTATTTCAACAGGGAGGGAGGGACCTGCAGCATCAATAACGTCTCCAAGATCATTCATAAGAGAACGAATTTTCCCAAAACGAATTCCACAAACCACAGGCTCTCCGGCATGGAGAGTTCCCTGCTGTATGAGTACCGTGGCCACCGGTCCCCGGCCAGGATCTAACCTAGATTCAACAATATAACCCCGAGCCAGCCGATCCGGATTTGCCTTTAAATCCCGCATCTCTGCCTGAAGAAGCACAATCTCCAGCAAATCATCAATCCCGGTTCCAACCTTGGCAGATACATTAACAAAAACAGATTCTCCACCCCAATCATCAGGAGCCAATCCGGCTTCTGCAAGTTCACGTTTAACACGTTCAGGATCTGCCCCGGGCTTATCAATTTTATTAACAGCAACGATTATGGGAACATCGGCCGCCTTTGCGTGACTTATAGCCTCAAGTGTCTGGGGCATAACACCATCATCTGCCGCCACAACAAGAATTACCATATCGGTTACCCCTGCCCCCCTTGAACGCATAGCTGTGAAGGCTTCGTGACCGGGGGTATCCAGAAAAGCAACCCTTCCTTTATCGGTCTTTACACTATATGCACCAATATGCTGGGTAATTCCCCCTGCTTCGGTATCAGTTATCCTGGCTTTGGTTTTCCGAATCATATCAAGGAGAGAAGTTTTTCCATGATCCACATGCCCCATAATGGTGACCACAGGGGGCCTTGTAACCATATCGCCGGAATCGATATCTTCTGTCTTTAAAATAATTTCTTCTTCAAAAGATGCTTTTTCAAGCTCGTACTTAAACTCTGCAGCCACAACAGACGCGGTATCAAAATCTATGGTCTGATTTACAGTGGCCATGACACCCATATCCATCAGCTTGGCGATCATCTCATTGGCCTTTATGCCCATACGTCTTGCCAAGTCGGACAAGGTAATAGTCTCATCAATCTTTATTCTTCGCTTAATTGCCTTGGGTGTTGTTATAAGAGTCTTTTGTCCAGTGACTATTTTTTTACCCCTGAAAGGCTTTTTTCTTTTTTTACCCTTTTTCCCCTTGGAATAAAGGGCACTTCCTTCAATAACCTCTTTTTTCTTAAAGGTAATTTTTTTCTTACTCCAGTTAATATCCTTCTTAACATCTTTTTGTCTCAACTCTTTTTCGGGTTTTTCAGGCTTTTGCGCTTTTTTCTTTGAAGAAAAATTTTCAGTGGGCTTAAACTGTTTTTCCCCGTTTTTATCTCCACGCTTAAACCCGGAAGCTGATTTAGAAACTGATTTAGAGGGTGGGGTCACAGATTTTTTTTCTACTTTTTTAACAGGATCAGGAAGTTTAATAATCCTTGCTGGAGCATCTTTTACTATTTTTTTCTTTACTCTCTTATGCTTAGGCCCTTTAGCCGTGGACAAAGGCTTCTTCTTTTTAGGCAACTTCTCTTCTGTTTTTTCCTGAACAGCCGGTTGATCAACATCCACTTTTTCCTGGTCTACCAGTTGATCTGGCTCCACATCTTTTTTCTTCGTCACTTTTTTTTCAGCATTTTCCTCTTGCATGTCAGGTTCAAGATCTTTTTTATCTTCTCTTCGCGTTGGCTCCTCTTTTTCCTCATTTTCTTGCTGAAAAGCCTGCTTAGGAACTGACCCTTCCTCCATCAAAGGGGACGCTTCATCATCACCCGAGCTGTCCGGTTGTTCTAAATCATTACTTTTTCCCGGAGGCAACAGCGCTTTCGAGCTATAAGGCTCCTCAAGAGCCTTCTCAGAGCTCTCCTCAACCCCCACAGATTTTTTCCGCCTGCGCCTTATGACAGTACCCTTCACACGTTCTTCAACCACGGCCTGTTTATCCCCAAAAAAATTTGCCTTAATCCGTGGAAGCATTTCTATATCAATGGTTGTCATATGACTCTTAACGGGAATACCCATAGCTATTAATTTTTCTATAAGAGCTGTGTTAGTGGTATTAAATTCTCTGGCAAGTTCATAAACTCTAAGCTTTGGCTTTGCCACTTATCTCCCCCCCGATCCATAGATTGTCAGATAATAAATATCACTTTGGTCAGAGGGAGGAAGGCGTATGTAATACGCAGGCGTCCGATAACGCAGTGAAATCATTTATATGACGACCTATAACCTCTTAATCGTTTAGATTTAATTCATCATCGGCTCTTTTATTAGTTCCCGATGTATCTTCATCAGCATCTGCTTCATCTGTTTCATCATAATCCGTTTCATC
>CAZNFB010000076.1:0-10923 GCA_964572105.1 uncultured Desulfobacteraceae bacterium | reverse complement strand
TCTGTTATCTTTCTGCATAATTTATAACCTGTGGCCCATGGCCGAATCGCGGCGCAGCCGCCGGGAACAGCAAAATAAGCGGCGGGGCTTTTTGCGGCCGCTTATTTTTTTTATTGTGTGCTTTACTTTGTATTCTCATTCAATCAATCATCCTCTCCGTATTTTGAAAAAGGTTCTTTTATACAAAACAAGTCTACCTTATTGTCGGGCTTATCTGACGATGAAAGCGCTTCTTTCATCTTCTTGTCGGATGTTATCCGGCTCATATATCATCATCCTTAATGCAATTTGCAATTTTTATTTTTAATGATTCGGAATACTCTTCCTCATTCAATATTGAAGCAATAATCTCATGTAATAATTCTTTATTAATTTTTCCCGCAGCCAGTTGATAACTTACCATCTCCATTTTATGGGCAAATTTCTGAATAACGCCAAGATAACCATTATCATGAAGGAATTTCATACCCAACGAAATTGCAGTTCGCTTGTTTCCATCCTGAAAACAATGTGATTCATTTGCTACATAAACAAGATGATTTAATTTGTCGATAAATGCTGGATAGTAATCATCATTTTGTATATGCTCCAAAGCTGCTTTTAAAGAATGTGTATTTATTACACCAACAGTACCTCCACCACTAACTTCAACTGTCTTTTGATGAATAATTATCACCTCTTTAATAGACTCAATATAGATGATAGAATTATTCACAGTCTTTTAACCTTTTAAAGACATCTTTAGCCTGTTCGAGCTGTTTATCAAAATCCATGCTTTGCTCGCCTATCAAACGATCAAAATCTTCTTTGGACACGGCTTGTATGTAATGTTCCAGTTTTTTATGAAATGCATCCCGGAAATGTAAATCCCTTGATGCCATTTTTATCCTTGCCTTATCGACCAAAGGAGAATGTAATGGATGTTCGGCAAAAATAGCAAAAATTTGATCTACCTCCTGGGAATATAATTTTCTTTTTTTATTTTCAGATGCCTGCTTTAATTCATGTGCAAGGCCAATCTCAAAAGAGGCAATCAAATCCAACACTTCAACATAAAGGGTTTCCCTGAGGTTATCCTTTGTCTTTAGCTTTAAAATTTCTTTGTATTCTTTGGCTTTTTCTTTAAATATTGCCTCGTATATCTTATCTGTATATACAGCATATTTATAGTTTCCCATGTCCACATACTTGTTGAGAGCATCAGTAAATTTTTTGCGGTATTTGGGTTCTTTAATAGCCGTTGTCAGGTAATCACTGTCCCTCTGGTTTATATATTTTGTATTTCCGCCTGTTTTTTGATTTATAGTGTCAATAACTATATCCAGCATTTTGGAACGGAGAAGACGAGCACGTTCACTCTCCACCAGCAACATGGCAAGATTGAGAAAAGAACGGAAATTAAACAATCCCAATTGTGTTGTTTTGCTCCCGACATTGATGAGGGGATCAAACTGTAACTTCATGTTTTTTAAGCGTTTACCCCGCATTAAAATATAACCGTTGTGCTTTAATTCTTCTGAATATTTCTTTAAATAATGATCAATTGTAGAAATATCTATCTCAAAGAAGTCTGCCACCATCTGTTTGGTCAGCCAATATTGCCCTTCAAATTCTATGGTTGGTAAGCCCACATATTTTTGAATATTTTGCAGAGCATAAGCGTTATTTAAGACATTTTGCCTTTCAATGGCTGAAGTAGTTAAATCTTTTTTCATTCTACACTCTCCATTTTGCTCACCTTATTTGTAAGGCGAGCAAAGTATAACCTATTGATATAAAATTGATTAAGCTGTCTTAAAATCATTATACCATCTGCCTGCGTCACCTTGATTTTACCGGTTACCAATTCACTGATCAGAGAGGAGAGCAATTTCTCATAATAGTTGGTATTGATATGACGCTGCAGTAGTCGAACGCTCCAGTTTTCAGCTTTGCTTTCGGTGAGATAACAGGTGCGTGCCTGTTTATTATCTATCCGCATAATCAAACGAATATGCGGCCAGCTCAATTGGCTACACAGTATGTAGCTTTTTTTATCTCCGGCAAAGGTAAGATAAAATTGTCTGAAATTTTTTAGATTTACGACCGAAAACCCTTTGCCGAACTCGAAATTGAGCTCAATGGACAGATTCTAAATTGAGTTCCCCTTTTGCTCCGGGCTCTGAAACCAATGGCTAAAATCATATCCAATGCGTAAAAGATCACACTGTATTCTTTAGCATCAAATTTAGTTGTAAAAAAAAATCTTTACAACTGAATTTTTCTTTAACTCACCATCTTTCAGTATGTTATCTATGTGTTGACCGATATTTTGCTTGAAGGTGTCAAAAAGTTTCGCAAGTTGATTCTGATTCATCCATGCCATGCCATCTTTGACAGACAGGGATGCCAAGCTTAGGCATTTCCGGGCGGAAAACCTTATGAGCGTGTAACTATTCAGTGTTGCTGATTCATGGCATTCTCCATGCCGCCTATCATTATGGATTAAGCGGGCAATTTATGATTGCCCGCGATAAATTTACTTTAATCCCATTGCCCAGTTGAGGGTGGCCATGGCTACATTATAATCGTTTAAGGCTGTGGTTAAAAGAGTTTCGGAACGGGTTAAGCGGGTTTCCGCATCCAGGACTTCCGTAATAATGGCGACCTGTTCCTTGTACCGTTCTTTGCTTATACGCAAATTTTCATCCGCTGATGTTACACTTTTTTTTGCAACATTTATGTTATTTTCCGCTGTTCTGAGATCGTGAAAAGCTTTTTTAACCTGAAAGCGGATTTCGTCTTCCAGTTTAATCAACTGTATAGAGGCTTTTTCCACCCCTTGTTTTGCTTTGGAAACAGCATGTTTTGTTTTTCCCCATTCCCAGAAAGTCCAGGAAACTCCAACCATTACGTTCCAGTTATCTTTATTTGTGTAGCCTGTCCCATCCAGGTCAAAGTCATCCCCATTTCTGTAATAATTTAAACTTGCAGCTACATTGGGATAAAATTTGCTTCTGGCAAGTCTAACCTGTTTTTTTGTGATATCTATGGTTTTTTTGGCAATTTTTAATCCTGGCCTGGTTTTAACAGCTTTGGCAACACATTCTTTATAATCAGTTGAAAATTTTTTGAATTCAAGGGCCCCTGCGGTATCTATGACTTTATCAATTGGAATATCTATGACATTATTTAAGGCTGCTTTTGCTACCACAAGTCTGTTTTTAGCCTTTTCAAGCAATTGATACGCTTCAGCCAGGTCAACTTCTGCATTGAGTACATCAATCTTGGGAGTCAGTCCAACGTTGTAATATTCCATTGCAACTGAAAGATGATCTTTTAAAGAGGTTACAGACCTTTTCTCAACCGCCAGAAGCTGTTTTGCATTTTGTACCAGAAAAAAAGCTTTTTTTACTTCAAGGATTACAGCAAGCTCCATATCCGCAGCCATAATATCAGACATTTCTTTTTGAAGAGTTCCAATCTGATAACCTGTTACAACTGCAAGCCCTGTGAATATATTCTGTACAGCTGAAACTGTCCATAAATAACTTTCGCTGACCCCGAATTCCACCGGTATAGCCTTTCCGAACACAGGATCATCAAATGCTGTCCACTGCTGATCATCTATATTGATGTAGGTATAATCTGTTTTTAATTTAGGAAAAAATTCTGCAAAGGCCCCCTTTTTAGCTTCCAGGGCGGCGTTAACATCGATTTTGGAAATAATTATCTTATGATTGGCAGTTACAGCCATATTTATTACCTGATCAAGGCTTAATTCTTTGTTATTTTCAGTATCAGGATTTTTAGCATAAACATTAAAACCACAGAAAAAAGATGCCGCAAGAAAAATAAATAAGATCCGGATAGTCTTCATATTTACTCCTATTTAAGTTGATATATAGTGCCTTAAACTCTAAAACGGACTCAAAGAAACAAGGAAAATTTTGTTCATTTCTACAAAGGCACACAGGTTGAAGGTATAAGGTTGAAGGGGTCTCTCCCCTTCAACCTTCAGTATAGAAGCCTTTAGCGCAGCTGATTAAATTAATTTGACCACTCTCTTAGCATAATAAAATATCCTGCCATAAAAAGTACTCCCCCTGTGCCGAGGAGGATAATCGCTTCGGGCCAGAGTTCGGCAAAGCCTATGGCTTTTTGGAATATACCGTTGGTTGCAATAAGAAAATGGGTTGTGGGGAGCAGTTTGCCTAAAAATTGAGTCCACGGTTCCATGTTTTCCAGGGGTAAAAGTAATCCTGTGATTGCAACTCCGGGAAACCATACCGCATATGAGAGGAGAATTGCCTGGAGCATATTCTGGCATATACTCCCCACAAGGACTCCTATCCCCACATTTCCGATGAGAAAAAATCCCATATAGCAAAAAAATGTAAAAACACTCCCTTTAACGGGAACACTAAACCATACTGCAACCAAAAAAGAAAAAACAGTGGCAATAAGACCTATGACCAGGGGAGCTATGGCCTTCGCCAGAATAAATTCAAAGGCTTTTGCAGGTGTGACCATGAGCTGGTCAATGGTTCCCCGCTCTTTTTCACGAACTATGGCTGTGGAGGATAAAACAAGCCCCCCGATTAAACCGGCAACAACTATATGGAGCAGCACCAGGAAATATACACTGTCCATTTCCTGGCTGTAAAATGTCCGTAAACGGCTGTCTATTCCTGGCAAGTTCTTTATTACAACCCCTTTTTTATTCAACCGTTTAATTATTATGTTTTTATTATAGTCTGCTATAATCCTTTTGGCATATCCTGTCCCCTGACCTGCCAGATTGGCATCTCCTGCATCACACAAATATTGAATATTTGCCTGTTCACCAGCGTTTAAAGTCTCGCCAAAGCCGGAAGGAATAACCAGGGCTGCTTTAACAGCACCTTTATCAATTAGTAAACCTGCATCAGTATAACTTGAGGCATAGTTATAAAGATCAAAATATTCAGTTGATATGAATTTTGTAACCAACTCTCTGCTTAAAGATGTCTGGTCAGAATCATAAACAGTTATGGGCAGATGATCTACTTCAAACCTGAAGCAATAAGTGCATAAGACTATTCAGGCCGTAAAATGATAAAGAATAAGGAGCATTGAAACAGGATCCCTGTAAAAATGGATAAACTCTTTTTTAATAAGGCCCAATAATCGCTGCATAAAAATTCCTCCAATTACATAATTTTATTCTTTTTAACTGAAAAAGAGGCCACGGCAAATATGGCAGTGCAATAAATAAGAAGTGACAAAGCATCCTGCCAGCATCCTGCCAGTCCCGCGCCCCTGAGCATGACTGCTCTGCAAAAACCTGTAAAAAAACGGGCAGGGAACAGGGCTGCATATAATTGCCATCCTTCCGGCATATTCATAAGGGGAGAAATTGAATCACCGAAAATAAAGGCGGGCATTAAGGTAAAGACTATTCCTATGAGCATTGCTGTTAGCTGGTTTCTTGTAAAAGTAGATATTAAAAAGCCCAGGCCGACAGTTGCAAAAACCATCATAAAAACTCCCCACATAAGAAGGAAAAAACTTCCCCGAAAAGGGATATCAAACCACCAGACCCCGAAAAGTACCACCAGAACATTATCAAGACCCAGAAAAATTACATATGGAAGCATTTTTCCTGCAATATATTCCGTAGGTTTTACAGGGGAGACAAAAATTTGCTGAATAGAGCCTGATTCCTTTTCCCGGACAATTGCAAGGGCTGATAAAAGAGGAATAAACCCCATCATCACAACAGAATACATCCCTGTAATGGTAAATGTAAAATCACGCAAGGACTGATTGTACCATGTTCTAAGGGATATTTTGACAGGCTCAAGGCCAATATCAACCCCTTTTTTATTAATATAATCAGTTATAATATTGCTTGAATAGGTTGCGTTAATTCCATGGAGATAATTTATAATAAACTGGGCACTGTTAATAAAAGAAGCATCCACCAAAGGTTGGATAATGGCTGGTTTATTCTCTTTAAGATTCCGGCCGAAATGGCTGGGGATCACTATGACAAGCTTGGTAGTTCCCCTGTCCAGATGGCTGATGGCCTCTTTATAACTTTTGGGATAGTACTTTATGTTAAAATACTGGGTGGAGTTAATTGTTTCAATATAATCCCGGCTTGCAGATGAATGATCCATATCAAAAACTGCCGTGGGCATCTCTTTTAACTCAAAGCACATGGAATATCCAAACAAAAAAAGCATGAAAAAAGGCATAAAAAGAGATATAATAAGACTTACAGGGTCTCTTATTAAGTGGACAAACTCCCATTTCATTATAATCAATATACGTCTTGCATTCATAGAGCGGACACCCTTATTATTGTAGGGCACCTTGAAGAATTACCTTTTCGCGTTCCTTGTTCTCAGCCAAAAATTTTAATTTTTCAAGGCACCCTGTGTAGAAATCTATAATTCCTGCTCACTTTCACTCTTAATTACATTATAAATAAAAACATCTTCCAGAATCGGTTCTATCCTGACCATACTCTCTATAAGAAAATTATTATTGTAAAGAATATGATTTTCAAGATCTTCTTTTTCCATTTTACTGGATATATGTATCTTTTCCCCGAACAGGGAGACTTGGCCAAGTTTATCCGTGGATAAAAGCTTGTCAAAAGATTCCAGGGTTGATGATGATGAAAGTTCATAAAACTCGATGGGGATACTCTTTTTCAGGTTTTCAGGGGTACCCAGGGCTATTAGTTTGCCGGCATTCATAAGGGATAACCTGTTGCACCTGTCCGCTTCATCCATGAAATGTGTTGTAACCAGCACAGTTATCCCTTCTTCGGAGAATCTGTAGATAACATCCCAGAAATCCTGCCTGGCCACAGGATCAACGCCCGATGTGGGTTCATCTAAAAAAAGAACCAGGGGCTGGTGCATAACAGAACAGCCAAGGGCGAGTTTCTGTTTCCATCCGCCCACAAGATCCTGGGTAAGATATTTTTCCATCCCCTTTAAACCTGCCAGTTCAATTGCCCAGTCTTTTCTTATTTTTTTTTCTTTTTTACTTAAGCCGTAAATACTTGCATAAAGATCCAGGTTCTGCCCCACAGTGAGGTCAGGATAAAGGGAAAAAAGCTGGGACATATAGCCGATCCGATTTTTTACAAGCCTTGATTCTGTTTTTACGTCATGCCCGGCAACATTAGCATCCCCTTTTGTAGGAGCAAGGAGGCCGCACATGATTTTAATCAGGGTTGTTTTTCCCGCACCGTTTGGGCCGAGCATCCCGAAGATTGAACCGGTATCGACTTCAAAACTCACATTATCAACAGCTTTAAAATCCTTAAACATCTTTGTGACATTTGATAGCAGGATTGCTTTTTCACCTGCAGGTGGAAGATTAAAAGTGACCCATTTAATCTCTTTTTGCCCATTTTTTTCATCCCTGCCCAAAAGTTCCATATAAACATCATCCATATTAGCATTCACTTTGGACTCATCATAAACCCTTATGCCCCCGCTATTATTCTCAAACAGGGTATTAACCGGTTTAAAGTCAGAGGCTCCTGGAGGCATAAATATCCTGACGGTATCTCCGTAAATCATGGCTTTGAAATCCGGCTCTTTATTAATCAGCCTTGCGGCTTCATTAATATTGGAACTTTTGCATGTAAATATATTATGATTGACTATCTTTTTTAAATTGGCAGGAGAATCACATGCCATGACTTCACCCTCCTGCATAAGGGCAATTCTGTTGCATCGTTCAGCCTCATCCATGTAGGGTGTTGAAATAATAACAGTTATTCCCTGTACAATGAATTCATATATTATTCGCCACAAATCTCCCCGGGAAATTGGGTCAACAGCAGTGGTGGGTTCATCTAAAACCAGAATTTCAGGTTTATGGGCAAGGGCACAGCTTAAGCCGAGTTTTTTTTTCATACCGCCGGACAGATCCCCAGCCCTTCGGTTTCTGAATCTATCCATCCTTGAAAATTTTAACAGCCTTTCTTTCCGTTTTGACAGTTCCTCACCTTTCATACCCTTTAATGTAGCAATAAAATCGATATTCTCTTCAACAGTCATATCAAGATAAAGGGTAAAATCCTGGGACATATAGCCGACCTTGCTTTTTATAATATCCGGTTCCCTTACAACATTGTGACCACCGACAAACAGCAGGCCGGAAGAAGGCTTGTGAAGACCGCAGATCATTTGGATGAGAGTCGTTTTCCCGGCACCGTCTGCACCGATGAGGCCGAATATTTCCCCTTTTTTTACGCTAAAACTTACATCTTTAACCGCCTGTTTTGCATGGAATCTTTTGTGTAAATTTTCTCCATAAACAATATAGTCTTTAACGCTGTCTATTTCCATGATGCGTCTTTATCCCATTTTATATCAACATCAGCCGGCATCCCCGGTTTTAAAAATCCTTCATTTTTATCCACACTGACCTCAACCCGATAGACAATTCTGGATCTGTGTTCATCCATCTGAACATCTCTTGGAGTAAATTCAGCTTTGGGAGAAATAAAGATTATTTTTCCGCCAAAATGACGATCCGGGAAGGAATCAACATAAATTCTTGCTGTATCATTATACTTGATCTTGCCGATATCGATCTGCTCCACATAGGTTTTAACATAAAGTTTATCCATATTAACGATTAAAACCGCAGATGTCCCTGGAACCACCCGTTCACCCTGTTCAATAAATTTTTCAATAATTGTTCCATTAATGGGCGCATACATATAGGTGTCGGATAAATTTGCCGCCATATGTTTTTGCCCCGCTTTTGCGGCCAGCAGCTTTGCCCTTGCTACTTCAACTTCTGTTCGGGTTCTTTCAAGTTCTTTTTTTAAGGTTTCCAGATTATTTTTCTTTAACCTGACCTCCGCTGTTGTTGTCTTTGCCAGGGCAAGGCTCGCTTTGCTTTTGTCCAGATTCTTTTTTGACCGTTCAACCTCTGCATTGCAAACCTGATATATTTCTTCCACGCTGTCCATTTTACTCTGGGATATCTTTTTTTTCTTAATTAAAGGCAAAAACCTGTTATAATCCTTTTTTGCTTTAATATAATTGAATTCCGCCTGTTTCAAAGTCTCTTCAACAGCTGAAAAATCGGCTTTTGCCTCTCTTATTTTGGCAGAGGACTGTTTTTGCGAAAGTTCCAGCTCAATTGCTGCGCCCTTAACCTTGCTTTCTAAAATAGAAATATTATTATTGGCTATTTTTAACGTTTCTTCCCGGTTAAGAACCTCCGCATCGGCGGCCTCCAGCTGGGCTGCGGTTTGCCTGGAATCGATCTGTAAAACAAAATCGCCTTTTTTAACATCACTCCCTTCATCAACAGCCAGCTTAATTACATCACCGGTTACTTTGGAAGAGAGGCTGACCTCATCTCCTTCGATCCATCCATGAAGCTGTATTACCCCTTTTTTTGTATATTTCCCCATATAGCTGGAATACCAGACCGCTATAAGGCCTAGAATAAAAAAGAATATTATAATATAAAATATCATATTTCTTCTTTTGATACTTTTGGCTGCTTCATCAATTGCCATTTATATATCTCCCAATTTTTTATCAAAAATTAATAATTAAGAACATCAATGCCGGCACTTTAAGAATATTGTCCAGTGGTTGTTGAAAAATAAAAAGCATTAATCTCTGGGCGCTTAGGATAAAGAAAAAAAGCTTTCAAATTGTGTATTTCGTTACTATATAGTCTCCAATCTTATTTTGTCAAGATATGTAATAACAAAATAACTATTCAGCGATATATACGGCCGGATGTTAAAACTGACCGTATGAAATTTATTGTCTGAACATCTATATGGCCAGCCCAAAAAAATTAAAGATGAATGATTTCTATCTGTGTATCCGTTATTTGTGCAAGTCCCATATCATCTGCCATATTCAAGACCTTGTCCAGCTTTGAATTGACAACTCTTGCATTATTGCCGGTTATTGAAAAACCGATCTGGGCAAATAAATGGCTGTTATTATAATCTGTTTCAGCAATGGAAATGTTAAACTGATTTTTTATCCGGGTAATCATTGATTTGATAATTTTTCGTTTCCCTTTTAAGGAATCTACATCATGCAACTTTAGATTAATTTTTCCTGCTCCAATAATCATCCTTTCACCCTTGAATCTATTTAGAAATTGATATATATAGACCGTCACATAAATCATTTCACTGCGTTGATCATAAATAGAAAATTTATTTTTTTCAATATGTTTCAAGGGAAAATCCATGGGATTAAATCAAATCATAGATGAATTAAAAAACCTGGCAGACCCTGAAAAAGCCGGGGCGCATCAGCGGTTTTTTAAAACAGGATCCGGGGAATATGGGGAAGGGGATCTTTTTTGGGGAGTAAAGGTGCCTGATATCAGAAAAACAGCAAAAAAATATGGAGATATTCCATATGGGGATATTAAAACACTGATCTGTTCAAAAATTCATGAGCAAAGGTTCCTTGCATTGATTATTCTTTTAAATATGTTGTCAAAAAAAAGTTGCTCCATGGCAGAGCAAAAAAAAATATTCGACTTTTACATTATGCATAGAAAATATGTTAATAACTGGGATCTTGTCGATGTCTCCGCACCTGGAATTGCTGGCAGGTGGCTCATGGATAAAGACAAACAAATCCTTTATGATCTTGCCTTGTCGCAAAACCTGTGGGAAAGACGCATTGCCATAATAGGAACCTTTTATTTTATTAAAAAAAATGAATTTGAACATACAATTAAATTATCCCGAATTCTTGTAAAGGATAAGGAAGATTTGATTCATAAGGCTGTCGGCTGGATGCTCAGGGAAGTGGGCAAAAGAAATATGGCAGAAGAAGAATTTTTTTTAAAAGCCAACTTAAAACAGATGCCCAGAACCATGCTAAGATACGCAATAGAAAAATTTCCTGAAGATCTCAGGCAAAGATATCTTAA
>CAZNFB010000075.1:0-10947 GCA_964572105.1 uncultured Desulfobacteraceae bacterium | reverse complement strand
CATACTATACGTATTAGGCCTTTGATGCAACGAAGTAGATGGGCCAAAAGACAAGATATTTTGTTCAACTTATAAAATTTTCGTTCCTAAAGTAAATTTATTGACAAATGTATGCTAATCATTTATTTTGTCCCTGGTTGCCGGAGTGGTGAAACTGGTAGACGCAGAGGACTCAAAATCCTCCGGGCTTTACGTCCATGAGAGTTCGATTCTCTCCTCCGGCACCATAAAATAAGTTTGTATGTGAATATATAGGGATGTGGAGTTATACTTCGGTGTATTCCTCATCCCTTTTTTTTATTGAAGTATTTAGCATGGAGAAATGGAATATGGAATTTCCAGGTCAAATGGGAGATATTGTTCCTACTAAACTAGGATTTGATAGTAAATTTAACTTTAAATGTCACAAGGACATAAAATGTTTTACTAAATGCTGCCGGGGTATTAATATTACATTGACTCCGTATGATATTATCCGTCTTAAAAACAAGCTGGATCTTAACTCAGAAGAATTCCTCGCATTATATACCACCCCTCGTCTTCTTGAAAAAACGGATCTTCCCATTGTTACCTTAAAACTTTTGGATGATGAAGATGAATCATGCCCCTTTGTCAGGGAAGAGGGCTGCCTTGTTTACGAGGATCGACCGACAACATGCCGGTATTATCCCATTGGGGTTGCCTCCCTGAGTCATAAAGAAGGCGCAGATGATGATGGATTCTTTTTTTTTGTTAATGAATCCCATTGCCTCGGTTTTGAGGAAGAGACAGAATGGACTATTCGTCAATGGAGAGATGATCAGGGGGTGGATATTCATGATGAAATCAACGCAGGATGGACAGACCTGCTGGTGAGAAAAAGATCTTTTCCCCCAAACATTAAACTCACCGAACAGAGCAAGAAAATGTTTTTTCTGGCAAGTTATAACATAGACAGGTTCAAAAATTTTGTTTTTGAAAGTTCCTTTTTAGATCGTTATGATATTGACGAAGCAACTGTCAGGAAAATAAAAGAGGATGAAATAGCTTTGCTGGAATTCGGAATTAAATGGCTTGATGGGTTGTTATTTAAGAAGGAGAGTTTTAAATTAAAAGAAGGGGCTTCTGGTCCAGGGGAAAAAGAATAAACCACCAGCCCTGGCTGGATAAGTCAAATAGTCAATCCTGTTTTGGCTATTTGTTTTACTGAGTTATAGACTTTCAGATAATTACCCGATTTATTATCTGAAAATCTATAGCATTTTAAGTTTAATACTTATCGTAATACAGAGCCTTCCAATTTTCAGGATTATTCAATCTGGCCTCTACATCAACTTCAAAAAAATCTTCCACAGGCTTGAATACCTCAGGGGTTTTTTTCTGAACTTTGCGGGCTGTTTCCAGTACCTGCTTAATACCATTTTGGGTCATTTTACCCAATGGCCTTCTACATCCTCCAGAAGGCATTCCAAGTATGGACATCAGGGTTTTTACAGCAAGTGGATTTCTGGCACGGCAGGTAACCTCCCCATGCTTAGTTATCTCTTTGGTAGTTACGGTTACGAGTTCATAAAGAGGCTTCACCGCTGATAAAATTTCTCCGGCTTTTTCAACTTCTTTGTTCGCCAGCAATTTTACTATTTTAGTGACATGGCCAGGGATAATATTCGACAGCACAGAGATTACTCCCGCAGCTTTTATGTCTGCATCGGTGATCATCTGCAAGGTCATGGAATCGTCTCCTGACATAATTGTGAAATCAGGCCCGCAGCATTTTCTGGTCTGTTTCATGTTGTCGATATTCCCTGTTGCTTCTTTAACAGTATTGATATTTTTAAAGGTGCTGTTTAGTATGGCGAGATCCTCAGGAAGCAGTTGAGCACCGGTTCTCCCCGGTATGATGTAGGGGATAATCTCTATCTCCGGAAATGTTTTTGCCACAGGCTCAATATACTCCCTTCGAATTTCAAGGGAGCTGGGTCCGTTATAATATGGATCCACCAGTAGTACTGCATCTACCCCTGCTTGGGCAGCATGTCTTGTTGCATTAATAGATTCTTTTGTATTATTGCTCCCTGTACCCGCTATGCAGGGGCAATTATTTTTTGTTTTAGCAGCTATCTCTTCTATAATTCTGTTATGCTCTTCCCACAAAAGGGTGGGGCTTTCCCCTGTGGTACCTACGGCCAGTATTCCGGTAATGCCGTTTTTAATTTGGAAGTCAACAAGGCTTTTGAGGCCGTTGTAATCAACACTTTCTTTGTTAAACGGCGTAATCAATGCGGTGTAACATCCTGAAATCATATGTATCCTTTCTTTATATATAATAGGCTATATATTATTTTTACAATTTATAAGAAAATCTGAGCTTAGTTCTAATTTTCGCAATAGAGTCAGTTCCGGCATCTAATGACCAAAGTTAAAACCAATCTGGAAAATCTATATACATATGGTAAAAAAACAACGTTCCCATGTCAAGTAAAAGGTTGTTGCAATTGAACATATAAATATTATATACTTATCAAGATTTGGTATTAGAATTATAAAAATTACTGATTTTTACGCTTTAAAAAAAATATTTTGGGTGGAATATCTATTTAAAAGGGCTCTGTTTCTTGCATGCGGGCTTCCCAAAATTAATTTTTAAAAAAGTTTTTAATATTGAAATAGGAATTTATTAGAGTATGGAAAAAGCAAAAAATGTGCATGAGTATATTGCAAGCCAAAAAGAGAACCTTGCGGTAAACCCCGGGTGCGGGCTTTCCCATTATAATCTTGCTGTGGCCCTTGTGGGGTTGAAAGAATATGATGAAGCGGAAAAAGAATTTATTGAAACCATTGACTGCAGCCCCAATATGGCAGAAGCCTATGTGCAGCTTGGGGGAATATGTCTTCAGAGAGGGGATATTGACGCTTGCCTTGCATATAATCAACAGGCTGTAAAGGTTAGAGCAGGCTTTGCCGAAGGTTATGGTAATATAGGTTTTGTACAGATTCAAAAAGGGGATATTGACGAAGGGATAACTTCTTTACAAAAAGCTATTACCTTTAATTCAAATTTTATTCAGGCATATGCGACCCTCACCTCGGCCTATTTGATGAAAGGGCTGATTAATGAAAGTATTGAGGCGGGCAAAAAAGCCCTTAGAATAGAACCTGAATTTTCTCTGGTTCATAATAATCTGGCCATAGCATACCTTGAAAAAGGGGATAACTCCAAGGCAATTGAACATTGTGACAGGGCAGTTGAACTCGGTTATGAGGTGGCGCCCCCGATATTAGAAGAGATAAATCAGCACAGGAGTAAGGCATAAAGCCTTTGAAGATTTATGCTCAATTATTTTTTATCCGATGAAAATTGCCGGCTGACAAAGGGGAAGGATTTGTGGAATGCTCAATTACCCCTTGGCAGGGAGGGGTTTCTTGAAAATCCCGGAAAGGATATCTCTTCTGATATTACCTATGGAGATTATTTTTGCGCAGTCACTTCTTTTTTAGAAAAAGAGGGATTTAAAATTATTCTGCAGGCTGCTTCGGATTGCCTTAAGCATAATATAGATCTTAAAGGGATCAGGGAAGTTAATATTTTTTTGGAAAAACATGGCCAGTTCTATCATCCTGCGAGGGTGGAGATTAAGCTGGATGAAAATATTCTGGTCTTTGTGTTGAACTGTGCAATATCCGATGGAGGCAAAAGCTGTATAAAAAGGGAATATGATATTTTAAACAGACTCGGTAATGATTTTTCCTTTGCCTATCTGCCCAGGGTTTACGGAATTGGGGAGGCTTGTGTAAATACTACCCATAAGAGCATGATAATGTTTTTGGGGCAATGGTTTAAAGGTTTTAATGAATTTCATGTTTCAAAAGGGGAGAAAAGGAATATAAAGGTTTGGAATCATGGAAAGGATGATTTTTTTCTAACCACTGAAGATACCCTTGAGCTCCACACCCAGGTAGGGAAGATTCTTACTTATTATTATAACATGGAAACTTTTGAGCAGATTTTTCCATGGCACCATGCTGCAGGGGATTTTGTTATTAAAAAGGAGAAGGATGAGATCTCATTAAGGCTTGTTACAGCAAGGCAATACGCACCCATGTTTGAAAATGCTGATGGTGGTCCCATCGACTCTGAGATAATGCTTGATGCCCTTTATCTGTTCTTTATAAATCTTTCAATGAGGATGCGTCTTGACAGGCTTGATGGGGTGGGGGATATAGTCTGGCTGGACAAGATTGCTGTGCAGGGCGCCTTAAATGGGTTACTCCAGGGGCTTGCACTAAAATCTGTTCCCTCTTGTTTAAATGATTCAGTTGATATCTGTTTTACAAAATATTTATTAAATATTACCAAAGAAGATCTGCAAGATTCATTGCAGTCTATTTTTGCTTCATATAACAGGCTTTCACCGGATGTCGACATAATAAGGGATTCCATTGATGAGCATGGGAATATACTTTACACTGTGATAAGAAATACCTGTAAATCATAAGGGACCATAAGAAACAGCAAATTAAATGATCTGTGTATTTTTTGCATGATCAGCTGAATGCGTGTTTTTTTACTAAACCCTTGTGCCGGAATTCTTTATATGCGAAGAAGCTTCGGTTATAAAGGATTTTCGAGTATATGAGACTAAAATAAAATAAAATTTGAAATGTCAGAAATCCTTTTTTATTGACAAACATTTAAATAGCTTTTATATAAATCTATTTAAATTGTACCTAATTTACTGCGAAACGATACATAAGTTATTTGTATATATATTGGTGAGAGGAGATGACCTTTAAGTATCTCAGGTAAAGAGATTAAAGGTTAAGATTTATTAAATTAATGGAGGTAAAATAATGGCAAAACATGAAACTCCCTTGTTGGATCAGCTTGAATCAGGCCCATGGCCAAGTTTCGTATCTGATCTTAAACAGGAAGCTGCATCAAGAACGAAAAATGAGAAAGGCGTTGAATTTCAAACTCCAGTTGATGCTGTGGATGATCTTCTTGGCGTCCTTGAGCTTTCTTTTAAGCAAGGTCGAGGTCATTGGAAGCATGGCGGAATAGTAGGTGTGTTCGGTTATGGCGGAGGTGTTATTGGTAGATACTGCGATCAGCCTGAGATGTTTCCTGGTGTCGCACATTTTCATACAATGCGTATTAGTCAGCCCGCTGGAAAATATTATACTTCAGAGTATTTAAAACAGCTTTGCGATCTGTGGGAGTTTCGCGGGAGTGGAATAACCAATATGCACGGTTCCACCGGAGATATTATTTTTATTGGTACAAGTACTCCGCAGCTTGAAGAAATTTTTTATGAGTTGACCCATAACCTTAATCAGGATCTTGGAGGGTCAGGTTCCAATCTTAGAACTCCATCTGATTGTATAGGGTCATCTCGCTGTGAGTATGCCTGTTATGATACCCAGGCTATTTGCCATGAATTTACAAACGAATACCAGGATGAGCTTCATCGTCCTGCTTTTCCATATAAGTTTAAGTTTAAATTCGATGGATGTCCTAACTGCTGTGTAGCATCCATTGCCAGGTCAGATATGTCTTTTATTGGAACATGGAAAGATGATATCCGTATCGATCAGGAAGCTGTAAAAGCATACGTTGCCGGAGAGCTTCCTTCAAATGCCGGCGCACATTCCGGCCGTGACTGGGGCCCTTTTGATATCCAGAAAGAGGTTATCGGCCTTTGTCCCACAGACTGCATGCGCTATGAAGGTGGAAAGCTTGAGATTAATACCCCTGAATGTACAAGATGTATGCACTGCATAAATGTTATGCCCCGGGCACTTAGAGTTGGTAACGACAGAGGTCTTTCTATACTTGTAGGTGCTAAAGCACCTATTCTTGACGGAGCCCAGATGGGTTCCCTCCTTGTTCCTTTTATTAAGGTGGAAGAGCCTTATGATGAGATCAAGGAAGTAATTGAAAGTATCTGGGACTGGTGGATGGAAGAGGGTAAAAACCGTGAGCGCCTTGGTGAGTTAATAAAACGTCAGGGTTTCCAGGCCCTGCTTACTGCGACCGGAATTAAAGCTGTACCCCAGCATGTTATTGAACCAAGATCCAATCCATATATCTTCTGGAAAGAGGATGAGGTTGAAGGTGGCTGGGATCGTGATGTTAATGAATTTAGAAAATATCATCAAAGATAGGGAGGAATAAAATGGCATTTGTATCTTCAGGTTATAATCCTGATAAACCGATGGAAGACAGAATTACAGATATCGGGCCTAGGAAATATGATGAATTTTATCCCCCTGTAATAGCGAAGAATAAGGGGCAATGGCTGTATCATGAAATTCTTGAGCCTGGTATTTTGGTGCATGTTTCAGAGACAGGGGATGAAGTTTATACCATAAGGGTCGGCGGATGCCGTCTCATGTCAGTAACCCATATTCGTGAACTTTGTGAAATAGCAGATAAACATTGTGGCGGTCATCTGCGGTTTACAACAAGAAATAACATAGAGTTCATGGTCGATGCCAAGGATAAGGTTGATCCTTTAAAACAGGACCTTTTGAGCAGAAAATTTGAAGGTGGCAGCTATAAATTTCCCATTGGCGGTACAGGCGCGGGAATCACTAATATAATACATACCCAGGGGTGGATTCACTGCCATACACCTGCAACTGATGCCTCCGGTACGGTTAAGGCTACAATGGACGTTCTGTTTGATGACTTTACAAATATGAGACTTCCTGCCCATCTTCGTGTTTCCATGGCCTGTTGCTTGAACATGTGTGGTGCTGTACATTGCTCTGACATTGCTATTCTTGGTTATCACCGTAAACCGCCCATGCTGGATCATGAATATCTTGACAAGATGTGCGAAATTCCCCTTGCCATATCTGCATGTCCCACAGCTGCCATTAAACCGGCAAAGGTTGAACTTGCTGATGGAAGAAAGGTAAACAGTGTTGCTGTTAAAAATGAAAGGTGCATGTTTTGCGGTAACTGTTATACCATGTGTCCTTCCATGCCTTTGGCAGATGATCTTGGAGATGGTATTGTAATTATGGCCGGAGGGAAAGTTTCAAACAGAATCAGCAATCCGAAATTTTCCAAGGTTGTTGTCGCTTTTATTCCCAATGAAATGCCTCGCTGGCCAACCATGACTAAAGTGATTAAGAAAATCGTGGAGACCTATGCAAATGACGCAAAGAAGTATGAGCGTCTGGGTGAATGGGCTGAGAGAATCGGATGGGAAAAATTCTTTGAAAAATGTGAACTTGAATTTACCCATCATCTTATTGATGATTTCCGTGATCCTGCGTATTATACATGGCGTCAGACCACTAACTTTAAGTTCTAGTAATTATTGAGATCTATGAGGAACCGGGATTTTATTTTTTCGGTTCCTTATTTAAAAAAGGGGAAAAAATGGATAAGGACGCAGCCCGAAAAATTATAGTCGAGGGACTAACAAAGAAATTAAAAACAAAATCAAAATTTTATTTAAAAGATTTTTACAAGATGCTTCCAGATGAAAAAAATAGAGACATTAAAAATCTTGTAAATCTGATGGTAAGGGAAGAAATTTTGGAATACTGGTCAAGCGGCAGCACCACAATGATTGGCCTTAAGGGCATGGGAAAACAGGCTGCTGCCGAAGATGAAAGTTAAAAAAGGCGTATATCAGCTTCAGGCCTTGTCGATTTTGACCTTGCATGATTTTAATTTTTAAGGTAAAGGGATATGGATTTTCAGCTAAAGTATGGAAATCTATAACTGATCTTTTTTTGTTATGAAATTTACAAGGTCTGTAGTTGAAAAAGGGGAACAGAATCCTAAGCCTTCCGGATTTATTATTTCAGCCCTTCGGGGCGGTTCGGGTAAAACATTAATATCCATAGGAATTGTTGGCGCATGGAGTAAGTCGGGAAAAAAAATTGCTCCCTTTAAAAAGGGTCCTGATTACATAGATGCTGGCTGGTTATCCCTTGCGGCCGGTAGGCCATGTTATAATCTGGACACTTTTCTCATAAACCAATCGACCATCTTGAAATCCTTTAATCATCACACCCTGGATACAGATTTTGCTGTTATAGAGGGGAACCGGGGACTTTATGACGGTATCGACTCAACAGGAAGTACCAGTACTGCTGAACTGGCTAAGCTTCTTGGCCTGCCTGTTATACTTTGCATAGATTGTACAAAATCCACCAGAACAATGGGGGCCGCTGTTTTAGGCTGCATCTGTTTTGATCCTGATGTGAGCATTCAGGGCGTAATATTAAACAGGGTTGCAGGGAGCAGACATGAGCAAATACTTAGAAAGACCATTGAACAGTATTGCGGTATTCCAGTTGTGGGGGCCTTGCCTAAATTAAGTGTAAATATTTTTCCTGAAAGGCATATGGGACTTGTACCCACGCCTGAACATCTGTGGGCTGCTAATTCTCTCGGTAGAGCTGCAGAAATAGCAAAAACCTATATTGATTTTGATGCGTTGACAGAAATTTCAGGTAAAGCAGTCTGTGCCCTGGACTTGGGGAAAAATATCTCCAGCTCTCCTTTGGTAGATTTTGCCGGTGAAACAGGAAAAGAGAATAAAGATGAAACAGAAGCAAAACCTATAATAGGTGTTTGTAAAGATTCTGCTTTTCAGTTTTACTATCCTGAAAATCTGGAAGCTCTGAAGCTTGCAGGGGCTGAGATTATTTTTATAAGTCCCTTAAAAGACACCAAAATTCCTGATCTGGATGCCCTTTATATTGGTGGCGGTTTCCCTGAAACCCATGCTGAAAAACTTGCCGGGAACAGGGGCTTTTTAAATGCCTTAAAGAACCTTGCCATGGCCGGACTCCCCATATACGCGGAGTGCGGCGGTCTTATGTTTTTGGGGGAAGAAATGGTTATTGATGGCGTAAGTCACAAGATGTCCGCCATTTTACCACTTACTTTCGGGCTTTTTCAAAAGCCCCAGGGGCACGGATATACAAAAATTATAGTTAAAAAGGTAAATCCGTTTTTTAAGGTGGGTACAACCTTAAGGGGGCATGAGTTTCATTATTCAAAGGTTTTAAAGTGGGATGCCGGGTCAGGTGCTGAACTGGTATTTTCCATGGAAAGAGGGACCGGCTTGATCGATAAAAAAGATGGAGTCTGTATGAAAAATGTGTTTGCCACATATTCCCACATTCATGCACTTGGTACGCCTGATTGGGCAAAAGCGGTTGTTCGGAATGCTAATTATTATAAAATAGAAGCGGGCAGGTAATTGAGCATTAATCACCTGCCAGATAACTTAGTGAAATTATTGTACCTTTGCCTTTTTGGGGTGGCAACTTTTGCATGTGGTGGGCGCAGCCCCTGGATCTTTTGATTTTAACCCTTTACCTTTATTGAATTTTTTATGGCATCCTTTGCAGTTGGCATGCATTGCGTTTCCATGATACTCCATCTTATCTGCCTTTGACAGCCCCTTTGCCTTTTTCCCCGTAATATATTCGGGTTTTTTATGGCATTCAACGCAGTTTTGGACTTCATCCCCTATTTTTAGAGAATCAAGGGGCTTATTATCTGCGTCATGGTGGCATTCGCCGCATCCTACCTTATAATCTTCTGAATGTTTTTTATGCGAAAATTCGCTGATTCCTTTTTTGTGTTTGGAATAGGCCTTGTTTTCCATTTTTATGATATCTGCAACGTTTGTTGCTGCATAAAGACTTGTGGCAAAAAATACAGAAATTATGCCGATAAGAATTTTAAGTAGAACAGATGAACTTTTTTTCATATTTCCTCCTATTAAAAAATTTAAAAATTCAAGCATGCTGTTATTTTTAATTAGACGTCTGGTGATTTTTTGTATAAAGTGTGCGCAGTTGTTTCACTCAGGCGTCCAGCAGGGGTTGTAAAGTGTCCCTTTGATAATAGTAGCATCCTTAAAATATATTAATTTTATCAAGTTTTGTCAATATAAATGGAAGGAAATGAAAAGGTATGGGGATATATGAAAAAGCATGGGTTACTCTCCAGGTTCATTGGGGACATTTCGCATAAAAAAATTATTTTTGCAGGTAAGCTCCTCGGCTTGCTCGTTTATATCTTTGACCGGAGGCATCGTCGTATTGTTTTTCGAAACCTTTGTTTTGCTTATCCTGATTTTTCCCGCAAAAAGGTTCGTCTTCTTGCAAGGGATATATTTAAAAATTTTGGGGTTACCCTCCTGGAAATATTTCAGATGGCCTTTATGGATAAGGCTGCTTTGCTTAAATGGGTTGAAATAAAAGGTGAAAAATATCTGGTGGATGCTTTAAACAGCTCCAGGGGAATAATATTATATTCTGCTCATATTGGAAACTGGGAACTGGGGGTCAGTTTTGTTTCATATTATTTTGGTTTATCAGTTCTTTTAATTGCAAGGCGGATTCAATTAAATTTTTTAAATAATTTAATCCACAGGATCAGGACAAGATCCGGTAATATTATGATTGATAAAAAAGGGGCCCTTCGTAAAATGGCGAGAAATCTTAGAAACGGGGGGGCGGTAGCGCTGATGGTGGATCAGTCCACAAAGGTTTCCCAGGGAGTGGATGTATTATTTTATGATAAAACCGCAACAGCAACTCCTGTTGTTTCAATTCTTGCCAGGCGATTTAAATGTATTGTTCTGCCGATATTTTGTATACGAAAAAGTGATGGAGGGTTTACTTTAATGGTTAAACCCCCTTTAGCAATGACTAAAGAAGATGACGCGGAAGCTCATCTGCATCTGTATGCACAGGAAACAACCCGTGTTGTTGAAGGTATTGTGCGGGAATATCCTGAGCAGTGGTTCTGGTTTCACAAACGTTGGAAACGCCATTATCCTCACCTGTACAAGGAGGATATTGAAAAGCGTAAACTCAGGAAAAATAAAAAAAGATTAAAAAAATCGGGATGATCTTATATCCCGAAATGGTTGAGATTAAAACCAGCCCTGGTTGTAACTATTCAGCGTCGCTTGTTTAGGA
>CAZNFB010000074.1:0-10984 GCA_964572105.1 uncultured Desulfobacteraceae bacterium | reverse complement strand
GCGCCTTGTATATGGGCCAAAATCCTGCGCTATTTCTGTTCAACTTATTTCATCTTGGTTCCTAATCAACGCAAAATCAGATTTTCAACTTCATCCGCAGGAAGAGGTCTGCTGAAGAGATATCCCTGCATCCTGTCACAGCCCCGTGCCTCCAAAAATATAAGCTGCTCTTGAAGCTCCACACCTTCTGCAATTATTGTAAGATCAAGGGCTTTTCCCAGAGCAATTATAGCCTTTGTGATTGCGGCATCACTTATATCCACTGTAACTTCTCGTATAAAGCTCTGGTCAATTTTTAATGTATCTATGGGGAATTTTTTCAAATAATTCATTGAAGAATAGCCGGTTCCAAAATCATCCACAGAAAGGGTCAGGCCGATATCCTTTAGTTTATACAAGGTGGCTATGGTCTCTTTAATATCATGCATAATGGCACTTTCTGTAATTTCCAGATCAAGTTGTTCCGGGGGAAGCCCGCTGACATCTATAGCATGCTTTACAGTCTTAATAATATCATGCTGTCTAAACTGATGGGGAGAAAGGTTTACTCCGATCTGCATCCCCAGCACCCCTTTAGTTCGCCATTTCTGCATCTGCTCACACGCCGTTTGCAGTACCCACTTGCCGATGGGAACAATTAGACCGGTCTCTTCTGCTATGGGAATAAATTTTCCTGGAGAGACCATCCCCATTTCAGGATGCTTCCACCGAATCAATGCCTCCAGGCCGGTTATTTTTTTTGTTTTTATCTCCACCTGGGGCTGATAATATAGTACAAATTCATCTTTATCCAACGCTTTTTTTAGCTCTGTCTCCAGGGTGAGCCTTTCCATTGCATGGGAATTCATCTCCTTTGAATAAAATTGAAAATTATTTCTGCCGACAGTTTTAGCATGATACATTGCAGAACTTGCGTTTTTCAGCAGCGTTTCCACATCCTCCCCATCTGTGGGACAAATCGCAATTCCAATGCTGACAGTGATAAACAATTCATTTCCCTGTATATTAAAAGGCTTTGACAATTTATCCATGGCCCGTTTTGCAATTTTGGAAGCATTTGCTGCATCCATAAGCCCGGTGGACAAAATTATAAATTCATCCCCCCCCAACCGTGACAGGGAGGTTCTTTCCTCTTCTTTATTATCAACTCCTATGAGGTCTGATTCCCGTATGGACTCCAAAAGCTGCACTGCAATCAGTTTTAAAAGTTCATCCCCCACATTGTGCCCCAGGGTATCATTAACATGCTTAAATCTATCCACATCCAGATATATTAATGAATTTTTTATCCTGTTCCGTTTAGCCATACAGATTGCTCTGTCAGCGTGCTCCTTAAAAAGCTGACGATTGGGAAGATTGGTTAATGGGTCGTAATAGGCAAGAAAATTGATCTTTTTTTCAGCATTTATCCGCTCAGTGATATCCTGGACAATTCCATGCATTTTTTCGGGCTCTCCAACTTTGTCAAACATTATTTCAGCATCTATATGAATAGTAATTTCAGTTCCATCAGGCCGTATAATCCTATTGTCAGCTTTATAAGGTTCTTTGTCCTCCAAGGCCGTCGTAAGTGCGTTGACGACTTCTTCTTTGTCTTCAGGATGTACTAACTTGAGAAATGAGTCATATGTTTCACCAAAAGTTTTCCTGTCCGTCCTTAAAAATTGATATATCATGTCAGACATGTAAAGATAATTTTTATTGATATCCCAGCTCCAGTGCCCAAGCCTGGCAATACGCTGGGCATGGTACAGCCTGGATTCACTACGGCGCAGGGCATTTAACGCATCCCTTGCACGTATCAGGTAACGGATCCTGTGATTGAGAATGGGCCAGCTAACAGGCTTGGTTATAAAATCGGTTGCACCAGCATCATAGGCCCGCTCTATCGATTTTACATCTTCAAGACCTGTGACTATTACAATTGTTGTTTCATCTCCACCTGGAAGCTTACGAAGTCTGGAGCAGGCTGTAAATCCATCCATTTTGGGCATATTAACATCAAGGAGCACTATCTTGGGAGAAAAAATTCCAAAAACTTCCAGGGCTTCAAGGCCGTTTTCCGCCTCCTCAACTGTTAACCCTGCCAGCTCCAGAGATTCCCTCATTAACAGACGGATGGCCATATCATCATCCACAACCAGAACATCTATTTTATCCGACTGTTTTTTATCTTTAATCATTAACTGATCTTCCATTAATAGTTAAACCCTTTTCAGCCTCTTCAGACAAAGCCTCGCAAAGCAATTCATATTCCGTATCAAGGGGAGTCAAAAGGATGTCCGCACCGATTGTACTCCCCTGCTGCCCAATCTTTTCAAGCTTTCTACATACCTCTGCCATTTTGCCGGCACCTAAATTAGCACTACTCGACTTTAAGCTGTGGGCAAGATCACGCAATTCATCCACATCACCATTTACAATGGACTCGTGAATACCGTTGATCATGTCTGGTGTCTGTTTCAGGTAAATATCTATTATTTTTTTCAGCAGATTCGATTTTCCAGATTTTTGCAGAGCCCGAATACTATTTAGAACCTTTTGATCCAGAGATATACCTTTTTCATTTTCCCCATCAGTCTCGACCGAAGAATCCATCTCCCCCTGGTTATCCCCTGCCAGCCATTTGGATAACATGCTGCCCAACTGATCCATTGCAAAGGGTTTGCCCAAATAATCATCCATTCCCGCAGCCATGCATTCCTGCTGAGCCCCTTTTTGCACATCAGCTGTAAGGGCTATAATAGGGATATGACGATTATCCCCGCAGGATTTTTCATATTTACGAATTTCTCTTGCAGCGGTAAAACCATCCATTTCCGGCATATGGCAATCCATAAAAATAAGATCAAACAGATCTTTTGATGCTGCCTTCACAACCTCTGCCCCGTTTTCCGCTATTTTTACCTGGCAACCCATCAGCCCAAGCATACTAGTGACCACTTCCTGATTAACCTGGTTATCTTCCGCCAAAAGGATGTGTGAATCAAATTTCGGCAGAGTCTTCTTTGGTTCAATACCGGCTTCAGGCTCTTGACCCTCCTTTTCATGATCACCCAGGGCCTCCATGAGACATTTACGGAGTTCAGCCTGCCGCACCGGTTTATTCAGATAATTATGAACACCAACATTCAACGCGCTGACTGCCTCCATATCGAAACCTGCGGAACTGAGCATTACCATGGGTATTTTTTTAAAATGGGAATCTTGATTGATCTTCCTGGCAAGCTCGATGCCATCCATACCAGGCATGCTCCAGTCCAGAATTATTATATCATAAAATCTCCCCTTGGGATTATACAGACGATCAAGGGCCTGAAAGCCATTTTCTGCAAGATCATCATCCATTCCCCAGGCTGCTACCTGGTTATGAAGAATCTCTCTGTTGGTTTCGTTGTCATCCACTATCAAAACCCTTTTTCCCTGCAGAATTTTCTCCAGATGTATGGTTTGAGCCTTTACTCCTTCCTGCCGGTCAAAAGAGATGGTAAACCAAAACGTACTCCCGTTACCCGGTTCACTTTCCAAACCCATTTCACCCCCCATCAAACTCACCAGACGCTGGGAAATAGCTAAACCCAGACCTGTACCCCCATATCTTCTGCTGGTGGATCCATCTGCCTGGGAAAAGGCATTAAATATCTCAGCCTGCATTTCCGGCGGAACTCCAATCCCTGTATCGATCACCTCAAAACGAAGAGTAACACGGTCCTGGCTGCGGGTACAAAGGCTCAGCCGCACCACAACTTCCCCTTTTTCAGTAAACTTAACAGAGTTTCCCAAAAAATTTACCAGCACCTGGCGAAGACGATTGGAATCACCACGCAATGCTGTGGGCATATCAACAGGAATCACAGATACAAGTTCTAAATTCTTTTCATGTGCCCTTTCAGCCAGCATTTCAGCGGTCTCTTCCACCAGTTCCCTGATATTGAAATCGTGTATATCCAAAAAAAGTTTACCGGCTTCTATCTTGGAAAAATCCAGAATATCATTAATAATTCCCAACAATGCGTCTCCTGAGCGGTGTATGGTCTGTACAAATTTTTGCTGCCTGTCAGTAAGATCAGTATTTATCAGCAATTCTGTCATCCCCAACACTCCGTTCATGGGGGTACGGATCTCATGGCTCATGGTGGCAAGAAAATCGCTTTTTGCACGACTGGCGGCCTCGGCAGCATCCTTTGCAACACTCAGCATTTCAATGGTTTTTTCCAGATCAATGTTTGCCTGGCGCACCTCTTTTGTTCTGGACATCACCTGATTTTCAAGGTTCCCCCTGTGGGCTTCCAGCTCATCGTCCCTTATCTGAATCTGATTGAGCATTTCATTAAAACCATCTATGAGCGCACCCAGTTCATCCTCGGTGGTCTTTTTAGCACGAATGGAAAAATCTTTTTTTGTTGAAACTTTTCCCATAATTTTTACAAGTGAGACTATGGGGGCAGATATGAGAGGATGGAGCTTTAATGCCAGGAGATAAGCTATTACAGTGGTAAGCAAAAGAGCCGCAAGAATAATGAATGAATTAATCTTCATGGCCTCATAAAGGTCTGACATATCTTTTTCAATCCAGACTGTCCCCATCAGGGTCCCTTCTGAAAAAATTTCTTCAAGCACAGAAAATCTTTTGTCGAGCAAAGGTATGCCTTTAAACGGATTCCTGTCTAATTCATCTTTTAGCCCTGGCAGGGAGATTCCATTGACCGTGTTCCCTTCATCAATCTTTTTTTCATAACAGGCAAAAGCGTATCCTGCAGGGGTAAATATACATGCTCTTTTTATTTCCGGCACAGAAAAAAGAGCATATAATGTCTGCTGCGCAGCTTCACGATCACCAAAGGTGAGTGCAGCTATGGTATTTGTTCCAACAGCTTTTGCCAGCGTGGAAAGCCCTTTTAAAGAGGAGTTGTAAAGGGTAAATGTTTGAAATACGCTAAAACCAATTGATGCAATAAGAAGTACAATAACACTGGTCATTGCTATCAATACGGTAATTTTTTTCTGGATGGAAAAATTGTTAAACAGGCGCATCCCCCCCCCTTTATTCAATGACCCTTGTCGCAAGCTTTAAAAGCTGTGAACTGATTGTCAACCCCGAATCCCTGGCAGCACCGAGGTTTATCTGAAATCGGATTTTATTTTTGGCTTTAATCATTTCTATTATTCCATTATTTTCAATAAATCCATCAGCATCACTTATGGTTAAAACAGGTATCGCCTTTAACTCTCCGATGATCCTGCTTATTTTATTTTTCTCTGATTGAGCAATAAAAAGTACATGAAATGAATTTTCTGGAGAAAGACTCGTTCGCTGCTCCACAACAAGGGGTCTGTTACGAATCTTTTTTTTAGCGATGACTGCAAGGGCGCCATCAAAAGGATCTTTACCTATAACACAAAAAACAATGGGGCTTTCAGGGGTGTCAAAGGCCTGTTCCGGCCATTTAACAAACTTGGCAAAGTTATATAAAAAGGCAGCTTTAATACGTTTTTCCCTGGATGGGGGATCTTTCCCATATGCGTATGGGGAAAAAACCGAACCAATACCAAGGGTGCATACAAGAATTACTGTCAAATATATTTTTTTCATATAACCAGCATGCCCTGTCGGGCGCAACAAAAAATGAAAGATAATTTTACCTTTTTGAATCGAATTAGTTGTGTATAAAATTCGATCTATCCACAATATATTGTGGCTAAAGCGATTCTTTCATATAAAAATTATATTCGGTCAATCTATATTGTACACAAATAAACTTAATGAGTTACCTCTCTGAAAAATTCTCTCCACAAACTTTTTTATCAGCACACAGAAAAAAATATATAATTGTAAACAATACCGCTAAAACGTCTCTTCTCTTGCTTTTAAAACGCCATTCTTGTTTAATTTTATTCATTTTTCTCCGATTCGCAACCCCTGGTGCAGGGTAAAACAAAACAGAATAAATTATGCTCAAATGTCAATATTTTTGATTGATATTACTTAAAATCTCCTTATGCAACAAAAAAAATAAAAAAAGCCTCTTTTTCCCTGATATCTGCGCTGGATTCAAATTTTACAGCTCTATAAACCAGCGGTTAAACGCTCCAGTACATGGGATGCTTCATCAATAATATCTCTGACAACCTGCCCTGCTTTTTTTATTTCAGAAATATTTGCGGCGCCCTGACCAGCGGGGCAGGATCCGTTTTCCACGTTCCCTTCCATTCGTCCCTTGTCAGAAGCGGGTTTTCCAATCTGCAATAATTGAGTGGGAAAGGGGAGTATCTCATCTTGTTTTTCGTCCCACTGCTGTGTAAAATTATTTTTTATGAGCCTGCACGGTTTACCGCTGTGGGCTCTGGTAACAACGGTACCCTCATCATTTATCTGAGTTATTTTTTCTTTGTAATTAAGATGAACAGAAGCTTCCTGTGTCGCAACAAACCGAGTTCCCATCCAGACGCCCTGGGCGCCGAAGGATAATGCAGCCACAAGCCCCCTTCCATCCACCAGGCCGCCTGCCGCAATAACCGGGAGTTTAACATTATCCACTATACTTGGAACAACTACAGATGTCCCGACTCTTCCGGTATGGCCGCCCCCTTCATGGCCGGAAGCGATAATCACATCCACCCCCTCGGCTTCAAGACGCTTAGCCTGCTTTGTGTTCCCCACCACCGACATTACAATAATACCCTGGTCATGGGCCTGCTTGATAAAGCCAGAAGGATTACCAAGTCCTGACACAACAATGGGTACATTTTCTTCCAGCACAACCCTGATATGGTCTTCTACCTCTTTGGTATATGTTTGAGTTTCAGAACCATCTGACTTTGGCAGCCCAAAGAGAATATCCACGGCAAAGGGCTTATCTGTAATACTTCTTGCTTTGCTTATTTCGCGACAAAGAGTTTCCGGAGACATATAAGCAGCACCGATAACCCCAAGCCCCCCTGCCTTGGAGACTTCACCCGCCAGAGTACCGAATGCCACGTACCCCATTCCCGCCTGAAATATTGGAAATTCTATCCCCAAAAGATCGCAAAGAGGGGTATGCAAAGCTTTTGGGCAGATATTATCTGAGTTTTCATGCTTTTGACTGTTAATCATTTTACGCCATCCTTTTTAGATGAGTACCATAAGTTATCAGAAACAGAACGTTTCATATTATCCAACATAAAGCATAAAGAGAAAATGGCTTAACAAATTACTTTTACACAATACATTGTCTCTATAAACCGGCCTTGTCAAGTAGAAAGTAACATTGTTCTACAAACGGACAAACAACAGATTTATGCCTTCCCTTTATGCTTTAAAAATACATATAGATTGCCAGATGATTACCCGATTTTAAAACTCGGCACAAGGCCGGGGAAGGAAGATATTATTGTAATTCTCCTTTATTTTTTCTTAACAAAATGTTATTTTGTAGTCTTATCAATGATTATATAATAGTCTCAATCTCTTATCTTTTCTAATCGCTTTTTGTACATTACAAATATTTTTTTACCCCATAGAGCTTTATGCTATAGATCTTTATGCTATGGATCACTATAATCATCTGTGGTGCCGAAGAAAAAAATCATGATTTTCCTTCAGGTGCCATATAAAAAATGTTAAGCATGTATTAACAGAAACATTACACATAGAGGAAATTTATGAGCGAACCTGACCTATATAAGCTAAAAAATAATATTCGGGTAGTTACTGCCACATCTTTGTTTGATGGACATGACGCATCCATAAATATCATGCGGAGGATGCTGCAAAACACAGGGGTGGAGGTAATTCACCTGGGACATAATCGATCTGTTCAGGAATGCGTAGATGCTGCTATTGAAGAGGATGTACAGGGAATAGCAATATCGAGTTACCAGGGAGGCCATATTGAATTTTTAAAATATATGGTCGATTTGTTAAAAGAACGGGGAGCTCCCCATATTAAAATATTTGGAGGAGGCGGCGGAGTTATTGTTCCTGAAGAAATCAGGGAACTGGAATCCTATGGTGTTGCAAAGATATATTCTCCGGAAGACGGGGCAAAAATGGGGCTCCAGGGGATGATTAACCATATGGTTGAATCACTCGATTTCTCCACTGTTAATGGGGGGAAGTTTGATTTTAATAATCTTACCCCGGACAATAAACCCCTGATAGCGAACCTGATAACAGCCCTTGCACAAGCAAAAAGCATGGGAAATGGACAGGCTGAAAATATTTTATCAAAGCTTTCAAAAACAGGTCATCCTCATACACCAACTGTCATAGGGATAACCGGAACAGGAGGTTCTGGAAAATCATCTTTAATGGATGAATTGATTTTACGTGTTTTAAACGATTTTTCCGAGATAAGGGTTGCATTAATCTGTTCTGATCCAACAAGGCGCAAAACCGGGGGTGCACTTTTAGGCGACAGAATACGGATGAATGCCATAAATGACCCCAGGGTCTACATGAGGAGCCTGGCCACACGTAAATCAAACACAGAAATAGCAGATGTCCTCCCGGAAGCCATAGATGTTGTTAAGGCAGCCGGTTTTGACCTTATTATTGCTGAAACAGCCGGGATTGGCCAGGGGAATATAAGTATAACCAATATGGTCGACATTTCAATTTATGTTATGACCAGTGAATTCGGCGCTGCCACCCAGCTTGAAAAAATCGAGATGCTGGACCATGCAGATATAGTAGTCATTAATAAATTTGACAAGCAGGGGAGCGAAGATGCTGCACGTGATGTGAGAAAACAGGTGCAGCGAAATTATGAAGCGTGGGACAAACAGCCTGAGGATATGCCTGTTTACGGTACCATAGCATCCAAATTTAATGACGATGGTGTAACAGCACTCTACCTTGCTATTTTAAATCTATATCATAAAAAATCCGGAACAAAGTTGGAATCTAAACTCCAGATCCCGGAAGAAAAGATATCCACATCAAAAACAATAGTGATTCCATCCAAACGGACCCGCTATCTCTCAGAAATCGCAGATACCGTAAGAAATTATCATAAAGATACAGTATCACAAGCAGATATATTAAGAGACAGGTGGCACCTCCAGGAGACAGCAGAAGTTTTTTCCGGTGATACAGGGGGACTTCTGGAGAAACTCAAAGAAGAAATCCTTGGCGCTGAAAAAAAAATAGATAATGAAACAGAAGAACTTCTTGAAAAATGGGGGGAAATAAGGGATGCCTACAGTAAAGATGAACTGGTGTACGAGGTCAGGGGGAAGGAGTTTAGAATTCCCCTCTACACAGAGTCTTTATCCCATGTTAAGATACCTAAAATAGCTCTTCCTTCATATAAAGACCCTGGAGAAATATATACCTGGATGCGAAAAGAGAACCTGCCAGGCTATTTTCCTTTCTCAGCAGGGGTTTTCCCTTTAAAACGGACGGATGAGGACCCCACCAGAATGTTTGCAGGGGAAGGTGATCCATTCAAGACAAATAAAAGATTTAAACTTTTATCTGCCAATTTTGAAGCAAAACGTCTTTCAACCGCCTTTGACTCTGTTACTCTGTACGGCTTTAATCCTGATGAACGTCTCGATATTTACGGCAAAATCGGTAATTCAGGCGTAAGTATCTGCACATTAGACGATGTAAAGGTTCTCTACGGTGGATTTGATTTATGTTCCCCCAACAATTCCGTTTCCATGACTATTAACGGACCTGCTCCCATTATTCTTGCCATGTTTTTTAATACAGCCATAGATCAGCAGGTTGAAAAGTATAAAACCGAAAATGGAAAAGAGCCCGACCATGCAGAATATAACAAGATCAAGGCGATGGTACTGAAAAATGCCAGGGGAACAGTTCAGGCGGATATCTTAAAAGAAGATCAGGGACAAAATACCTGTATCTTTTCCATTGAGTTCGCCTTGAAAATGATGGGGGACATTCAGGAATATTTTATCAACAATAATGTCAAAAATTTTTATTCTGTTTCAATTTCAGGGTATCATATTGCAGAAGCCGGAGCCAATCCCATTTCGCAGCTTGCATTTACCATGGCAAACGGTTTTACCTATCTTGAGTATTACATGTCCCGGGGTATGCCCGTTGACAGCTTTGCGCCGAATATGTCCTTTTTCTTTTCCAATGGAATGGATCCTGAATATACAGTAATAGGGAGGGTGGCCAGGAGAATCTGGGCCATTGCATTAAAAAATAAATATGGAGCTTCTGTACGTTCCCAAATGCTCAAATATCATATCCAGACATCCGGCCGGTCACTTCATATTCAGGATATCCAGTTTAACGATATCAGGACAACCCTCCAGGCACTTTGTGCTGTTTACGATAATTGTAACAGTCTTCACACCAATTCCTATGATGAGGCGATCACAACCCCAAGCCCTGAATCGGTGAGAAGAGCCCTTGCTATTCAGCAGATCATCAACCGTGAATGGGGCATTACAAAAAACCAGAACATGTACCAGGGAAGCTTTATAATAGAAGAGTTGACAAGTCTTGTGGAAGAGGCTGTACTTGCTGAATTTGATATGATCACCAGGCGGGGGGGGGTGCTGGGAGCCATGGAAAGGGGTTACCAGCGGAGTAAAATACAGGACGAATCAATGCATTACGAGATATTAAAACATACGGGTGAATTTCCCATAATAGGGGTTAACACATTCATAGATGATACCATGGATCATGATCAGCCCGAAGCTGAGGTTGAACTTGCAAGGGCGACTGATGAAGAAAAAAGATCCCAGTTAAAACGTCTTGCAAATTTTCATGCCCTGAATAAGGACAAATCTGAGGAGGCTTTAATCCGGCTTAAAAAAGTGGCCATGTCCGGGGAGAATATTTTTGCGGAGCTTATGGAAAGTGTAAAAGTATGTTCCCTGGGGCAGATCACAAACGCACTTTATGGGGTGGGGGGGCAGTACAGGCGTAATATGTAGCACTATGGACCGTTACATGAATACAAAAGATAACTGTTCAATGAAAATCAGTAGTGTCCGGTTAGAAAATTGCAAGAAA
>CAZNFB010000073.1:0-11011 GCA_964572105.1 uncultured Desulfobacteraceae bacterium | reverse complement strand
CGTCACATCTTTCCGGGTGGGGTCGAAAATTTAAGGCAGGGCAAAAGGTTAACCGGTTATTTTCACAGCTATCTAAAAATGCGCCGCCCCGTGTTTTACCGAACAAAACGGCCCTAAAACATTCTGCTTTCAAGTTTAAGCTGCTTTCTTTTAGCAAGGAAGATAGCGATAGAATTATTGAAAAATCTAATGATGAGGCTGGATACCTGATGCTGATGCCTTTTCTGCTGGCAGCCTCTGTTAATGCCCTGCATCCGGTTTTCAAAGCAAGGGAAATAGCGGGCAGTGATTATCTGGTGCCGGTAGGGATAGATATGCGTTCGCCTGAAAAGGTTAAAAAGCAAATATTTTTTAACCATGTTTCTTTTTTCATGCTCAAACTTCAGGCGGACAAATCAGATGATCTGAATTTTATTTTAAACTCCATCAAATCTCAGATATATGACCAGGTCCGGGACGGCATGCTGAACAATTTTATAGAAGCCGGCATGCTTTTACGAATTGTACCCCTTGCTCTATTAAGCCGCTTGATACTACTGCCTTTAAAGGGAGCCATCTCGTCTTTAAGCTTTTCTTATGTTGGAGAATCCGCATTCAATCCAAATGAGTTTATGGGCCGGGAAGTAGTAAACCTTACCCATATGCCCAGAGTTCCGGTACCGCCCGGTATTGGAATATTTTTTCAAAAATTTAAAGGAAGAATCAACGCTGTTTTATCCTATAAACAGGATCTGTTGTCCGATAATGAGGCAAACTTGATTATAGCTGCCTTGAAATCCGTGCTTGGAGTCTGAGATGTCCCACAAACAAATAGAATGTGACGTGCTGGTTGTGGGGGGCGGTGTTGCCGGTTTATGTGCCGCCGTCACCTCTGCCCGGGCAGGTGCGGAAACTATCCTGATTGAAAAAAACGATTTTCCGGGCGGCACGGCGGTTACCGGTTTGCATCGTTTTATTTGCGGACTCTATTTAAACGGCGTAACAATGCCGGAAAACACCCTGAACAGGGGTATTGTGCGTGAAATTGTTGCAGAACTAAAAAAACTTGCCCCAGGGACAAATATTCGTAAAATGGGAAGGGTGTATGTTCTTCCGTTTTCAACCGGAGATCTTGTTTCCGTTTTCAGGGCCTTGAGTGAAAATACTGACCGCCTGCTTCTTTTATATAATACCCAAGCTGTTTCCGTACGATCCTGGCATGACAGGATTGTCTCCGTAACCGCATATGATTTAATGGACCAAATTGATATCAAGGCCGGATTTGTCATAGATTGTTCTGGCGATGGTGTAATAATTAAAAAAGCCGGTTTGAAATACAGATCGGCGACGCCGGATAAGCGTCAATTGGCAGGATTTACATTTCAGGTCAAGGGGCTTTGCCCCCCGGATGAGATGGTAAGTATTAAGGTGCCGTACTATCTGGCCCAGGCAGTAAGAGCACAAAAGATTCCCTTGCACCTGAAGTTTACCACTTTTTTTGCAGCGGATGATGCGGATAAAGGTTTTTGCCGACTCTCCATTCCTCCCGGTTCAGGAGCGAATAGAATTTTACAGGCGCAAGCGGATGCCAGGCTGGTACATTCTATTCTTAGAAAAAAAATTCCTGCTTTTCAGGATTCCTGCATTATAGAAAAATCTTCAGCCGTAGTTGACCGGGAGGGGATACGTTTAAACGGTGAATATTTATTGACCGGAGAGGATGTGTTAAAGGGTAAAAAATTTTCTGACGGCATAGTCAAAAATTCATGGCCGATAGAGTTTTGGGACCAAAACCGGGGGCCATACTATAAATATCTGTTACCTGATGATTACTATACAATTCCTTGCGGATGTCTTAAGGATAAAATAATAAAAAATTTTTTATGCGCTGGACGGTGTATATCCGTAACCGCTGAAGCATTAGGTTCCACCCGGGTTATGGGCACCTGTATGTCGCTGGGTGAACAGGCCGGTCGAGTCGCTTGCAAAATGACAAAAAGGTAGTTATGCGTATATTATTGATCAAACCGTACCCTGAACTTCTGGTCGCCCGGCGTCTGCAGGAAGGGTTCCTTCACCTTGAGCCGCTGGAGCTTGAAATTGTAGCTGGAGGCATTCCTGAAGAGAATGAGGTCAAAATACTCGACTTGAGCCTGGAGAAAGACCCAATAAAAGAGTTCCAAATAATTCTTGAACAAATGTCTCCCGATATGGTCGGTTTTACAAGTTACAGTTCCAATTCATACCAGGTTAAAAAGCTGGCCGGTATTGTAAAGAAATTGAACAGTTCGATTGTAACCGTGGTGGGAGGCCTGCACGCCACCATAGTGCCCCATGATTTTGCCGTTGATGATATAGATATCATTGTCCGTGGCGAAGGCGGCACTGCCATGGAAAAAATTGTAAATAGATTTAAGTGTAATAGGCCTCTTTTTTTCGATAATAGGTCTTTATCACCAAAGGATCCGGAATTTAATTTAAAAGTCATGCTGCCGGCTCCGGATTATCCCAAACTTGAAGAGATTCCTGCTCCACGCCGTGATCTGGTAAAAAGGTCACGTTATTATTGTGTCTGGACATCCAGCCCTGGTAAAAAGCTTGATTCTATTTTTCCCCGGGTTGCAAGCCTCCGCACATCACTGGGGTGCGTATTTTCATGTTCCTTTTGCGTTGTTCCCAAGGTTATGAACGGCAAGTATCTGCAACGGAAACCTGAAGATGTGGTTGATGAGATAGAATCCCTTTCCGAAAAATATATCTATTTTGTAGATGATGAGATGTTCCTTAACGCTGCCCGGACAAGACGAATTGCAGAGCTTCTTTTAGAACGCAGAATAAAGAAGCATTATATCAGCTGGGCAAGAAGCGATACCATTGTTGAGCATCCTGAGCTGTTCCGTTTGTGGAAAAAGGCCGGATTAAGTACTGTTTACGTAGGTCTCGAATCGATGAACAAGGCCAGCCTGGATGAATTTAACAAAAAGACAGGGGTTGAAACCAATCGTAAAGCTGTTGTCATCTTGCGTGATATCGGAATTACCCTGCATGCCAGTTTTATTGTTAAACAGAATTTTACCAAAAAGGATTTTAAACAACTGGAACAGGATGTAAAAGATATCTGCCCGGCGGAGCTTTCGTTTACCGTACTTTCTCCTTCACCGGGGACCCCTTTCTGGTATGAACAAAAAAACAGGTTTATTTGTGATTCATTTAAATATTATGATTGCATGCATACGGTTTTACCTACCCGCCTGCCTTTAAGGCAATTTTATCAACATTTCAGCGATCTTTACAGTTCGGCATTACGTTATAATCCCCTCAGGGTAAACAAGGTGCGGTACCCTTTGCGTGAATTAATAAAAGTTGTTTTTCTAGGAATAAAATTTGTGATCGCAACGCGGACTATTTACAAAGATTATATCCCGGAGCGAAAACGGAGCGAAAAAAAGTGAATATTGTTGAATTGATCAGAAAAGAGACCCTTGCTTTTCAGAATAAAACCGCAATTATACAGTGCGATGATAAGCTTTTGTACCAGGAATTGCTTGTAAAGATTACTCAGGCCGCGGATGAATTAAAACAAAATGGTCTCGGGAAGGGAGATCGGGTCGGCTTCTTATGTGAAGACTCCATAGATTATATTATTGTCTGTCTGGCCGTACTTTCTCTCTCTGCGGTGATAGTTCCGGTGCCGGGTTCCTGTTCACAGGCTGAAATAGATGAGCTTGTTTGCCGGATAGACCTGAACTTTTTTATCTTTGACAGGGCTGAATATTCTACTGAATCCTACAGCAATGACAGCAGGATTATTTTTGCCGATATTGTTGTGACAAAAGAACTTTGGATTTATAAACGGAGGGCCGACAACAGCTTGCCCGAAGAGTATCACGATATAGGCCCTGCGTTTATAAGATTTACATCAGGAACTACAGGTGAAAGCAAGGGAGTTCTCCTCTCCCATGAAACCATAGTTCAAAGAACGGATGCTGCTAATAATGCCCTGAATATAACTTCCGATGATGTGGTGATCTGGATGCTCTCTATGAGTTTTCACTTTGTGGTCACAATTTTACTTTTTTTAAGGCAGGGCGCAACCATTATAATCTGTTCAGGCTCGTTGCCCGAGTCACTGCAGCAAGGACTTAAAAACAATAGAGGCACATTTATCTATGCATCACCCTTTTATTACCGAATGATGATAAAATCAGATATGTTCCCGCCTGCAACATTCAGCTGCTTCCGTCTGGCAGTATCAACCGCCACACATTTATCTGTATCCACAGCCGTTGATTTTCACAGGAAATTCGGATTAGAACTCTCCCAGGCCTACGGTTTAATTGAGGTCGGGCTTCCGTTTATTAATAATTCAAAAAATTCTGCCAAACGTGAATCCGCAGGAAAAATTCTCCCTGATTACAGGCTCAGACTTGTAAATCAGAATCAAGAGGGAATCGGTGAAATATCCATCAAAGGTAAGGGGATGTTTGATGCCTATTTTTCACCCTGGAGGAGCAGAAACCAGGTTGCACCGGACGGATGGTTTGAGACCGGCGATCTGGGCAGGCTGGATAAGGACGGTTTCCTTTTTCTTGTGGGGCGTAAAAAAAACATTATAAATTTTAGCGGCATGAAAATTTTTCCATATGAGGTGGAATATGTAATTAATCAGTACCATGAGGTGCAAGACTCTCTGGTTTACGCTAATTCGCACAATATTTACGGAGAGCTGCCATGTGCCAGGATAGTGCTGAAAAACGGGGCAACAGACGATTTTGATTTAAACAAACTCAGAAAATTCTGCTATCAGCGCCTTGCTTCATATAAAGTCCCCAAAGAATTTATACTTGTAAAAGAATTAGACAGGACAGCCAGCGGCAAACTCAAGCGGAGATGATCTATAGTTTGGTTTTTTCTTAATTCTAATTATGGAAATTTGTATGAAGTCCATGACAATATTGGCTGTTTTTAACATTATGTTTACCAGTTTTGCCTGTTTTTTGGTAAGAAAATGCTCAAAGGTAGTCATAATGAGAATTGCTGTGGGTTTCTTGCCGCTTTAAAGATATAAAATTTAACTTATGGATCTATATCAAAATGTGTTGGAGTTGCATAAAAAAAATGGTAACGGTTTACGGTTGAAAATAGAACGGTAACGCTGGCAACACCGGTTATGTGGGGATCAATGGTAACAGTGGCAACACCGTAGAGACAAGGCATGCCTTGTCTCTACTCAACCATGGGAACGGAAACTCTGACAAAAATGTCAGCCGTAAACCGGCAACCGTGAACGGTTACAAAAAGTGTTTGAATGATAATGGATAATCGATTCTTTGAACAACCCATCCTCAACTCTCCATATGGATATCCGGTGCGACACTGGGAGCTTGATAACTGTCTGATCTGCAAAGTCGGCACATATCCGACACATCCCGCCCGTTTGACAAACCAAAATCCGGCTGCATTGCGGTAAAGGTGATCAATCACTTGGGAGATGAGGTGATGAAGGTGTTTCGCGTACCGTGATGGAGCACGTCTATGACGTTTGATACAGTTTTCTTGCTGAAAGCGCAAAATTGAACTATATAAATTTTAGCGGAATTTAAGAGAGAAATAAAAGGATATAATGATGACAAACGAGATAGATTCCGAATCCATGGAGATTGAAGGCCTCGGTGACGATGAAGATTCCTCCTGGGGGGATTACCCAATTGACACAGTATTGATCAGGAATGAAAATCGAACAGTCCATGATGTATTACGGAGAATTAAGAAAGGATCGTTTGTCATGGATCCGGATTTTCAGCGTGATTTTATATGGCAAGATGATAAACAAAGCAAACTAATTGAATCTGTGCTAATGCGGATTCCATTGCCGGTTTCTTATCTCGCAGAAGATGAGCAGGGAAGGATGATTGTAGTGGATGGGCTGCAGCGATTGTCAACATTTATGCGTTTTGTGGACAATAAACTCCAGCTTAAACTGCCGGATCAAAAAAATCTGGATAGGAAGCGTTTTCAAGACCTTTCTCCTAAACTCCAGAATCGTGTCGAGGATTGCAATTTGATCCTCTACATTATTGACGTAAAAGTGCCGGAGCAGGCGAGGCTGGATATTTTTGAACGGGTGAACAGTGGGGTACCCCTAACAAGGCAACAGATGAGAAACTGCCTTTATATGGGGCAAGCTACTCGCTTCTTGAAAGAAGAGGCATCCACAGAACTTTTCTTAGAAGCGACGGGGCATAGCTTGAAGCCGGCCACCATGAGAGATCGGGAATTTGTAAATCGTTTTTGTGCCTTTCAACTTATTTCTTTTTCCGAGTATCGTGGTGATATGGATGATTTTCTGGCACAAGGCCTGAAGAAGATGAATACTTTTGAAAAGGCTGATTTGGAAAAACTGTCGAACCAGTTCAGGCTCGGTCTTCGGAATAATCACAAAGTGTACGGAAAGCATGCATTTAGAAAACATATTAAGGGGCAATCTGATCGTAACGTTCTCAATGCCTCATTGTGGGATGTGATGTCAACAGGACTCTCCCGGTACCCAGAGCATTTGGTTGATGAATGCGCTGATTCTCTTAAAGCCGGCTTTTGGAAACTGATGGATGATGAGGATTTTTTTCATTTTATCACATATGGCCCGAATGCCGTAAGAAATGTAAAAGACCGCTTCATGGCAGTCAACAAGATGTTAAAAGAGGTGTTTGATGATTACTCAGCTTGATTTGCATTTTTTTAAATGCTTTGAAATCCTGCGATTGCCGATTGCCCCACTGACTTTGCTATCAGGTTCCAACGCATCAGGGAAATCTTCTGTATTGCAGGCGCTTGTATTGCTGCATCAGACCATTCGTGAACATGAATGGTCAAGGCGTTTGATGCTAAATGGTGAATCGATCCGGCTTGGGACCGTTTCTGACGTAATCGACAAGGTGAACGGGCGAAGGACTTTCGAGGTTGGTATAAAAGATGGGGAGAATGATTATCTCTGGACTTTTACAGGGGATCGTTCAGAGATGTCCATGACTGTTGATCGTGTCATCGTCAATGGGGAACAGAATGGTCAACATGATATGTTGCGATTTCTCCTGCCGTACAAAATTGGAGAGACCTCTCCAAAATTGGCTTATCGTTTACAGTGCCTTACCTACATCACGGCAGAACGCGTTGGACCACGAGAAGTCTACGTTCTTGAAGATCTCCAGGGTGCATCAGTTGTGGGACCCGCAGGCGAGAATGCGGTAAGTGTGCTTCACTGGGGCCGAGATGAAAAAGTGATAGAAAAACTTACGCTACCGGAAGTACCCAATACCCGTTTGCGCCAGGTTGAAGAGCGTATGCGTCTATTCTTTCCTGGATGCGAGTTAATGGTTCAACAAGTACCCCATGCAAATGCCGTGACGTTAGGGTTGCGCACTTCCGCAGATACTGATTTTCATCGCCCGATTCATGAAGGATTTGGACTGACTCAGGTCTTACCCATCGTGATAGCGATTCTATCCGCCTCCCAAGAGGATATTCTTCTTATCGAAAACCCGGAAGTCCATCTTCATCCAGCAGGGCAGGCGCTCATGGGGCAGTTTCTCGCAGATGCCGCACGGGCAGGAGTGCAGGTTATTATAGAAACCCACAGTGATCATGTTCTTAATGGTATCCGGCGATCTGTTAAATCAGAACGTCTCAAGCCGGAGCAGGTTGCGATTCACTTTTTCAAGCCACGCGCTTCAAGCGAAGCCCAGGTGTTGAGCCCTTTTCTGGATATTAATGGAAATATTGATGTATGGCCTGAAGGGTTCTTTGATCAGTTTGATAAGGATATGAATTTCTTTGCTGGGTGGGGGATGTGACATGCAGCTTTTTGTCAACGACCTTTCCATCCATGGCCAGTTTCCGGATATCCAGACATTTAAAGAGGCGATTAGTCGAGTGATGACCATGAGGAAAATCGCGCTACAATTTGGCCGTCAATTGTATTGTCACCGGAATTTGGCTTACGTTCAGGTGACCAAAAATTTGTTAATGCCTCAAGCAATACAGCATTTTGATAAAAATGAGCAGCGTTCGGTGATGCAATGGCTGACTCGAAACGGCCCCTTTTGGGAAGACATACGCGAACATAGCCCGGATGAATACATGGAATGTAATGGCAATGTTGTTACGGATACAGCTATTGGAGAAGCCGCCTACTGTTGTTTCTATGGATCTCTTCACGATCTGGTGAGTTTGACACCATCTGATTGGGACTATTCTCCTATTAGTGTCAACTGGATACGCAATGGCGATAATAATTGTGATCTTACAATTAACAACCATTGGACAGAGGAAGAACTGGAAACAACGCTTCGTTCCGTCACGATGCCAATCATGTCGTGGGGGCAACTGGCAACTGTTGCAGAGACGCGCTATCCTAATTTGACGTTTTCTGATACCTCATTTACACCGCTTAAAGGGCTCCCCTTTGTTGATAGTGCAGCACAACGTCTGCTTTTCATTTTCGATATACTGAATCGTTTCAAATCCTGTTTTGACACAGATGGTAGTCGTACAACTGAAGGGCATGAAATTTACAAGGATTTTTTTACGGGCAAAAAGGGAAAGGGCGGTCGTGGAGCGCTTTTTTCCGATTCCTCGGAAGATGAAAAACGTAAGTTCAAAAAAGACATGATTTTTCCTCACCCGAATGAACCCGGCAAAACATTGTTCTGCCCATGGCATGGTAAAATACAGACGCCACAACTACGCGCACACTTTTCCTGGCCGGTTCGTGTTGATGAATCACTGTTTATAGTTTATGTTGGCCCAAAGATTACCAAACGATAGTTATTCTTATTCAAATACCACTGTTTAACATTAGAAGAAGATGACAAACACATGCAATTCCGAATAGCCGATACATTCACAAATAATCTTACAAAATTAAGCAATGATGAACAAAAGGCCGTCAAGACCACTGCCTTTGATTTGCAATTGAATCCGGCCAGTTCTGGCATGCATTTTCATAAAATAGAAAGGGCCAAGGATCCCAATTTCTGGTCTGTGCGGGTCAATAGTGACATTCGTTTGATTGTGCATAAAACCCGGGACAAATTAATGCTTTGTTACGCAGGACATCATAAGGATGCCTATCGATGGGCGGAAAGACGAAAACTGGAAACACATCCTAAAACCGGCGCTGCCCAGCTAATTGAAATCAGAGAGACAGTCAAAGAAATCACCATTCCTGTATATGTTAATGAAAAACATCCCACAGAACCCAAACATCTTTTATTTGAAAATATATCTAATGATGATCTCTTGACCTATGGGGTACCTGGCGAATGGCTGGATGATGTGCGCGAAGTAAATGAGGACACTGTTCTTGATCTGGCTGAACCTTTACCAAACGAGCTGATAAATTGTATGAATTCAGCATAACGTCCCGTTTCCCGGAAATTTGTAACTGTTTATACAATCGAATAAGGGCTTCACTCTTTGAATATGATGGCTTTAAACAATAATAAGATTCTGCTCGTTTATCCACTCGGCTATAGAGCCGAGGCGGCAGCACACGATATCTCCAGAATAGCCGGCATAATGCCGCCGATCGGGCTGATTAGTATTGCAGCATTTCTTGAACGGCGCGGGATAAAAACTACAATTGTCGATTGCTATGCCAGGCCAAACGCAGATACTCTCATCCGTGATTATCTCCTGTCCAATAAACCGGCCTATATTGCTTTTAGTTGCACCACTTCCAATTTCCTGGACGGCATTCGCATTGCGAGAGCTGCAAAAAGTATCCAGCCTGATATAAAAACTGTTTTCGGCGGAGCGCACGTTTCAGCCCTGAAAAAAAAAGTTTTATACCACTTTCCGGATATCGACTTTGCCATAGTTGGAGAAGGTGAACAGACTCTGGCAGATCTGGTTGAAAAGGGGCATGATGGGGCAGGATTAATAAAAGGGATTGTGCTGCGTGAAGATAAGGGGGAAATATCTTTTACCGGTTACAGGAAGGATATGCTTGATCTTGATACGCTTCCGTTTCCAGCTTATGAAAAACTTCAAGGATATCCCCAGGCATACAAAATGCCGATTTTCAACTACCCCGAAAATCCCAGCACAAGCTGCATTTCCAGCCGCGGCTGCCCTTATCAATGCAGCTATTGCGACAGATCTGTGTTTCAACAAAGTTTTCGGTATAATTCGGCCATATATTTATATGAACATTTGAAATATTTAAAAGAACGCTTTGGGATTCGGCACCTGACTTTTTACGATGATCAGTTTACTTTCAATCGTAAAAGAGTGGCGGAGTTTACCCAAATGCTGATTAATCGTCCCCTGGGAATAACTTTCAACTGCGTTGTCAGGGCCGAACATATTGATTTTGAGCTTCTTTTACAAATGAAAGCCGCGGGCTGCTGGATGATCAGCCTTGGTATCGAAACCGGTGATCCGGATCTGCTTGCCCGGCACAGGCAAAATTCGGATCTCGATCTTTTGACCCAAAAAATATATTTAATCAAAAAGGCCGGAATACGTGTTAAAGGGCTTTTAATGATCGGCTTGCCAGGCGAAACAGAAGCAAGCATTAAAAAAAGCATGGATTATGTATTTTCACTTCCCCTTGATGATATTAATCTGGCCAAATTTACTCCATTTCCCGGCTCCCCGATTTACGAAAATATAAATGAACTGGGAAAATTTGATGAAGATTGGGAACAAATGGATTGCATGAATTTTCAATTCATTCCCAAAGGGATTACAAAGCAAAAGCTGGAAAAATATTTTATAAAATTTTACAAAACACATTATACGCGTCCTGCAACACTTTTTAATTATTTTTCCATGCTCTGGCATTCTCCGGATAGTTGGAAGCGCTTTATCCTCAATCTTGGTGATTTTTTAAAATTTGCGAAAAGCAATAAACGTTTTAGGTGAATCGGTGCTTAAAATGGTCAAGTTATTTTTGTACGAGCCCTAAATTGCAGAATGAGGTCGACTTGCTCAAAAGCGGGCACGGAAAGGTGAAGCAGCTACCTACTCT
>CAZNFB010000072.1:0-11039 GCA_964572105.1 uncultured Desulfobacteraceae bacterium | reverse complement strand
CAAAAGACAAGCTATTTCGTTCAACTTATAAAATTTTCGTTCCTAAGCTATACATATTAGCTGAAAAGTTACTTGTTTTTTTAAAATCGGATATTTTATGACAATTATTTTTGAAGAGTTGTTGATTAAAAAATATAGATACCCCCATATAACGCCGAAGGGTATCTATATAATTCCGTTTATTTATAATTTTAGCTTGATATATTAAAAAATAATCAGTATAGTAAGACGCATGTTATATGAAATTTCAATCTTGCAAGTTTTTTTTAGGAGAAAGTCCCATGAATTTTTGGAGGGTACCTCTTGATGCCGATGAGATAGATGTTGTTCGAGGTGAAGTGCATATTATTGATGATCGGTGCAAAGGTTGTGGATACTGTATTGAGTTTTGTCCCAGGCACATTTTGGAATTTTCACCAAAATTTAATATTAAAGGATATCATCCTCCTGTGGTGAAAAATTTTAAAGACTGTGTTAATTGTCACTACTGCGAAGTAATATGTCCGGAATTCGCTATCTTTTCCGTGGAGGCCGATGAGTCACCGGTTGTTTAACTCTATTGCCGGGCTGCAGATTGTCAGGATCAAAAAACATCTGTGCAAATCTGCGTCCCACTAAAACTGTTATGCACGGGTTTAAGGGCTCGCACAAAAATAACTTGACCATTTTAAGCGCCGATGCATCCCGCCTGACTGCGTTGCGAAAGCTCAGAATATCCTGATATTCTTGCGTTTTCGCGCCTTGCCAGACGGGTGCCTCAACACTTAAAATGGCCAATTTATTCTTTAACGAACCCTAAGAATTTTAAAATGCAATCGCCTGCCGGCGTATTCAAGTAAAAACGTAACCGTCTTTATTCTATAGACCTTAAGATAATAATTTTGGGAAGGCCAGAAGGCCAGGGCCAGAGGGAGGAACGCGTGTTATATACGCAGGCGGCCGATAACGCACCCAAAATCTTTATCTTAAAGAGCTATAGGATATTTTAATCAAATACGGATAATATTAATATGGTAAAATCAGCAGTATTAACAGGCGAATATTTTATGACAGGCGATGTGGCCTGTGCAGAGGGTGCTCTTGCGGCAGGATGCCGTTTTTTTGGAGCTTATCCCATAACTCCTGCAACTGAAATAGCCGAGCGTATAGCCCAGCGAATTGTGGATGTTGATGGAACATTTATACAGATGGAGGATGAAATAGCAGCAATCGCTTCGGTACTCGGAGCTTCCTGGGGAGGGGTCAAATCCATGACTGCCACATCAGGTCCCGGCTTCAGTCTTATGATGGAAAATATAGGTCTCGGGATAATAACGGAAACTCCCTGTGTTATTGTTAATGTGCAAAGAGCCGGTCCCTCAACGGGGCTTCCCACCCAAGGTGCACAGGGTGATATGATGCAGGCCAAATGGGGGTCACACGGTGATTACGAGATTATAGCCCTTGCCCCTTCATCACCCCAGGAGTTTTTTTACCAGACCATCGAAGCTTTTAATCTGAGTGAAAAGTACAGACTTCCTGTTTTGATTATGTCAGATGAAATAGTCGGCCATATGAGTGAAAAAGTGATTATACCCAGGGCCGATGAAATTGAAACTGTTTCACGCCTTAGACCAAAGGGAAGAAAAGACCTTTTTAAGCTTTACTCACCCGGCCCCAACGGAGTTTCACCCATGCCTGCTGCAGGAGACGGGTATAGTCTCCATGTGACCGGATTAACACATGATGAAAAAGGTTATCCTGACATGAATGTTGATACTCATGTTCAGATGATGTCGAGGCTGACGGGAAAAATAAAAAATAATCTTGATGATATTATCCGTACTGATAGCTATAAAATGGATGACGCTGAATTTGTGATTATTTCATATGGGGTTTCCTGCCGCACCAGTATGGCAGCCGTTGATATGGCAAGGGACATTGGAATTAAGGTCGGTTTTTTGCGCCTTATAACTGTGTGGCCATTTCCTGATGACCAGATTCGTGCTTTGGCCGATAATGTAAAGGGGATGGTAACCGTGGAGATCAATCTTGGCCAGATCCACCGGGAAATTTTACGATGTGTTGAAGGGAGGGCTCCAGTCCACTTGGTGGGGCATCCAGGTGGAACAATTATTCCACCTGAAGAGGTGGTGAAAATGTTGAAGGAGGCTTTTTAAAAATGCGGTATAATTCTGATAACTTAATGAAGAAGCCTGAACACCCACTAAATGATCTGATAAGAAAAGATCGTATTCCCCATATATGGTGCCCCGGATGCGGCATAGGAACTGTATTCGCCTCCTGTCTTACCTCAATGAAAAATAGTGGTTTGGATCTGAATAAATTTGCCATGGTGTCAGGAATAGGTTGTTCCGGACGGGCTGCAGGGTATCTCAAACTTGATTCATTTCACACAACCCATGGAAGGGCAATCCCTTTTGCAACGGGACTTAAGCTGGCAAACACGGACCTTAATGTAATTGTCTTTAGTGGTGATGGTGACCTTTTTGCCATCGGTGGAAATCATTTTATCCATGCTGCCAGGCGGAATATGGATATTACAGTTATATGCGTAAACAATTTTATTTACGGTATGACCGGTGGCCAGGTTGCTGCCACAACTCCCCGTAATGCAATATCGACCACGACGCCCTTTGGCAATCCTGAATCTCCGTTTAACCTCCCTCTTCTTGCTTATGCATCTGGGGCAACATATGTGGCAAGGTGGACAATGCTCCATGTTAGGGATCTCACTGAATCGATTGGGGAGGCCTTGTCAAGAAAAGGCTTCTCTTTTATTGAAATTATTTCTCCTTGTCCGATAAATTACGGGAGAAGGAATAAAAAACCGCCAATGGAAATTTTGAAAATGTACCAGGAAAATACAATAATAAAGAACAACGCTAATCCTGCTGAACTCGATATTGATTTTGAAAGGGGTGTTATTCTTGGTAAATTTTTGGACAGGGACAGGCCGACCTACACAGAAAATTATGATAAAATTTGTAGACCCACTCAAAACGTTTAATAAAAAAGAATAAGTTTATGACTGATTCACAAGATACAGACCAGGCAAAAAAAATTATTGTAACAGGATTCGGAGGCCAGGGGATTATACTGGCCGGGAAAATTTTAGGAAAAGCTGCAGCTTTGGGGGATCACAGGGAGAGTACTCTTGTTGAATCATACGGCCCTGAATCAAGGGGAGGTTCGTGCAGCGCCCAGGTTGTTATATCGGACAAGCCAATTTACTATCCCTATGTTAAGCAGCCTGATATTCTTGTTTGTATGTCCCAATCCGGATATGAAAAATTCATCAGCACCTTATTAAAAAAATCGGTTCTTTTAATTGACCGGGATCTGGTTCAACCTGCACGTAAAATGAATATGGAGTATTTCGCAATACCTGCCACGCGGAAAGCAGAAGAGCTCGGAAAAAAAATGATGGCCAATATTATAATGATGGGGTTTGTTGTCTCCATAACCGGTGTTGTTTCACAGGAAGCCGCGCATAAGGCTGTTATGGAGTCTGTCCCGAAAGGAACTGAAAAATTGAATACCGAAGCATTCGATAAAGGGTATGATTATGGAATAGCCCTGTTAAAGAGGCGGTTTGCCAAAAAGGCTGCGGGACAGGCAACAGGAGCTGTATTATGAAACATTTAAAAACCAGGATTCACAGAGTAGTTGTTGTGGGGGCTACACCCGCAGGGGTAGCTGCGACTCAAAAGCTTGAAGAGATGAATATTCCGGTTACACTGGTTGAGTCTGATTCTGATTTAGATCATAAGCTTTCAGATGAAAGGTGGAATTTAAAATCAGGAATCCCTTTTAATTTTGCCCATCGGGGACCCCTTTTGCGAATTTCCAGCAATTCCGGTGTTAATGCCATACTCCCTGCAAAAGTATTATCCATAAAACATAATAGCCAGGGTTTTGCCGTCAAAATAAAAAAGAGACTGACATTTGTTGATCCTTCCAGGTGTACTCTTTGCGGTCGTTGTGTTGAAGCCTGCCCTGTCACTCTGGAGGATGGTGGAAAGGCTGTTAATCTCAATAGTTCTCTTTCTTTGCCGGGACGCCCCGTTATAGATAAGAGAATGGAGCCTTACTGTCAGACAGGTTGTCCCCTTGGGGTTAATGCCCAGGGATATATTGCGCTTTCCAGGGTAAAAAAGTTTAAAGAAGCACTGGAACTTGTTAGAAAGGATAATATATTACCAGGAATCTGTGGCCGTATTTGTACCCATAAATGTGAAGAGGCCTGTCGACGGAATGAAATAGATGAGCCGATAGCCATAAGGGATATTAAACGTTTTTTGGCGGACTACGAGCTATCCCATCAAAGAGATGGGAATGAAGGGGCTATTAAAAATGCCGAACAAAATGCTGCAAAGGTTGCTGTTATAGGCTCCGGGCCAGCAGGACTGGCAGCAGCAGCCGATTTGGCACGTGCAGGTCTTAAGGTGACTGTCTTTGAAAAGGAGAAATTGCCGGGGGGGCTTCTCCGCTATGGGATAGGAAAGCATCGTCTTCCCAGGGAGATCCTCGATTTTGAAATAGATTACATTAAAAAACTCGGAGTCGATTTTTGCACATCGAGTATAGTCGATTTGGATAAAAATTTTGATAATCTAAAAAAAGATTTTGATGCTGTTATAATATCTACAGGCGTGTGGACCGATCAAAAGCTTGGGGTACCAGGGGAAGATTTAAAAAATGTTTACGGATGTATTTCATTTTTAAAAAAAATTTACTCGGGAGAAATTACAAAGCTTAATAAAAAAGTAGCTGTAATCGGTGATGGAAACGCTGCTTTTGACCTTGCAAGGACTTTGATACGCATAGGGGCGGATGTCACAATCCTGTCATGGTTTTCCAAAGATAGTATCCCTGCTGATTTTGAGGAGGTAAAAGGAGCCAGGGATGAAGGTGTATCCATTAAAGATTCCATTAAAGTCACTCGGTTTCTGGGAAACAATGGTAGCCTTAAACGTTTGGTATCTATTCCAACAAAGCCGGGGAAGCCGGATGCTTCAGGTGTTGCCTGGCCGGTTATGGCCAAGGATAAAGAACCTGTTGAGTTCGATTTTGATATGGCTTTTGTGGCCATTGGCCAGAAAAGTTCTTTGTTAAAAAATTTTAAGGGATATTTTAATCTTTCCCAAGATGGTTTTGTTTTAACTGACGAATCCCATCGTACAAATCTTCCAGGGATTTACGCTGCAGGGGATGTATCATCAGGCCCTTCATCTGTTGTGGATGCCATGGCCTCGGGGAGGGCTGCTGCCAGGGGGATTATTGGAGATATTTGTAAAAAGAATCTTAATATTAATACACACACATACCGGCCCGGTGATGTGGATTTTTTAAAGATCCCTGAAGATTTGCCATCCAGGACTCGTCCTGCTATCTCTGAAAGACAGCCCGGGGTCAGAAAGGATAATTTTTCTGAAGTCTGTATGGGGTTAAGTGAATCCCAGGTTTTGCTTGAGGCGAGCAGGTGCCTTCAATGCGGAGCCTGTTCCGAGTGTATGGAGTGTGTAAAAGCATGTGGAGATATAAAGGCGATTAATCATGGACAGGTCGGTTCTGAAATCACAGAGGTTTGTGGAGTTGTTATAATCGCAGATCAGGGATTAGCGCCAACTGTCAGGGGGGATGATGTTATCCGTGCCTATGGTCCCAAAGCTGCCAGACCTGATGTTTACGCAGAGATTATGCGGGGGTATGCAGCTGCAGCAGAAGCAATGCTCCTCCTGCCTGAAATTTCACAAAGGCCAAAGGGGTATGGGTTATCTTTTTCGCCACCGGATGCGGGATTGCCGCCGGAGATCCGCATAGCTGTTTTTGCATGCAGGTGTAATAATTCTTTTGGCTGGCTCGATAAAATGACTCAGTATGTTGAAGGGTTGATTTCCAGGAAAAAGGTAATCTCTGCTGAAGTGATTAATTCGGCCTGTATTTCCGAAGGATATTCCCATATAATAAGGAGTGTCCGTGAAAAGGGTATAACCCGTCTGGTACTTGCATCATGTGTTTGCTGCCCCCTTAACTTTACCTGCAGTTCATGTACTTTTCAGAGGAATCGTCTAAAGGAGGCTCTTTTTACAGGCACAGGAATAAGCCGTTCCATGGTTGAGACCTGCAATTTACGGGGTGAAGCATTAAGGCTTTTGAAGCCTGATTCTGAATTAGCCATGGAAAGATTTACCGGCCTTATAGATCGTTCAATCAAAAGGGCGGCAATGCTAAGAACGCTCCCTTCACCGGTCCGGCCCTATAATTTTACCACGGCGGTTATAGGTAATTCTGAATCGGCTATTTTTAGTGCTCTGACCCTTGCTAAAGCAGGTGTGGAAGTTTTTATATTTCCGATCTTAAACAATGGGCTGACTGAATTTCCCAATCACCCCAATATTCAGATTTTTGAAGATTATGCCATTACCAGGTTAAGCGGATGTCTTGGAGATTTTCAAATATCTGTTGAAAAAGGTGAGTTTAAGCAGGTAATTCAGGCAGGAGCCATTATCCTTGGGGAGAAATCCCGGAAAAAGATTCCATTTATTATTAATGAAAAACTTCCTTCCAGGCCGATGCACGCTTTCATGCAAAGTGAGGGTACCCCTGGAATTCCGTTTTTTTATCCCGGGTCCACCTCAATAGCCGGTCTTTTTCTTTCTGATCCCCCTGGTGTTAATATTTCAAATCGTAAAAAAGGGGCTGCAGCAGCCGTACAGGCCGCAGCTATTATGCCATTGGGACCACGACAGAGTAAGGGGTTTGTTGTTGTTGTTAATGAAGATTTGTGCAGGGGATGTGGGCGCTGTATTCGTGTCTGCCCTTATCAGGCAATAACATTATGCCCCAACTCTATTCATGGGTGGTGTGCATCTGTGGACGAAGCTACCTGTAAAGGCTGCGGCAACTGTATATCTGTTTGTCCTTCAAACGCTGCTGACAGCCCTTATCGTAATCAGGGTTTTCTTGAACAGTCATTAGAGGAATTACTAGAAGAATAAGAAGATGGAACAATATAAAATTTTATTATTTTTGTGCAACTGGGGACCATACGCCGCTTTTCAGAAACTTCAGGATATGGGGGGAGTAATACCTCCTGGTATAAAGATGGTTCGTATACCCTGTGCCGGGAGAATCAGTAAAGCCCTTCTGATAAATGCCTTTGAAAAGGGGGCAGATGGAGTTGCCCTTGTGGGGTGCACCTCGGGATCATGTAGATATGGAAGTGGAACTGCTACGGCTTCGGAGAATACCAGCGACATGCGTAATATACTCGATCTTGTCGGGATAGGTAAGGAGCGGCTCCAGCATGCCACATTCCTCCCCGATGAATCGGATAGAATGCTCCGATTTCTGGAAAATTTCTGTGATGAAATTAGAGAAATCGGTCCAAGTCCGGTAATACCGGCGGAAAAGCCCGAGGCAGATGTCGATTTTACGCCGGCGTTAAAGGAGATTGCGTTATCCCATAATCTCTTTGCTTGTCAGGATTGCGGGAAATGTACCTCGGCCTGTCCTGTTTCTATTATTGGAAAGCCTTTCTCTCCAAGGGCACTTGCAAACTCCATTAGTTCCTTAAATGTTGATTATGATTCAGTCAAAAATAATGTCTGGTCATGTTTGACATGCGGTTTGTGCCGTGACAGGTGTCTTGCTTCTGTTGATTTTCCAGATTTTATTCGAAATATCCGATCTGTGTTTAATGATAGAAAGGATAAGAAAATAGAGGCCCATGGAGGTTTTTTTCATAAACTGATGCGTACAATGACATCACCGGATTTGAAAATAAAGCATTGGGACTGGCTTCCGAAAACCATTGAGCATGACCAAAAGAGCAAAGTACTTTTTTTCGGAGGCTGTGCCCCCTACTTTGACATATTTTTTAGAAAGTTTTTAGATGTGAACACGCGCGATATTTTGACCGATGCCCTTTATCTGTTAAATTTTTTTGATGTTCAGCCCGCTCTTCTTGATGCTGAACGGTGTTGTGGTCATGACCTTCTTTGGTCGGGGGATAAGGCTAATTTTATAAAATTAGCAAAAAAAAATGTTGAGTTGATAGAAAATATGGGTGTCGAAGAGGTAATTACCGCCTGTCCGGAATGTTATACAACCCTGGCCACCGATTATAAAAAATATGGAATTGATTTGAATTTTAAGGTAACCCATTTATATGATTTTCTTGAAAAAGAGATCGGCAAAGGGCCTGTGGGTTTTAAGAAATTTGATAAAAATATAACCTATCAGGATTCCTGCCGTCTTTGCAGGTTTACAGATATGGGTAATCTGCCTGGATCGTTGATTGATCGTTTAAATCCAAAAAAATTTACTGAAATGCGATTTTCAGGGACTGCGGCCGTTTGTTGCGGTAATAGCGCATGGACAGGTTGCGATTCATATACCAAGGCTCTGCAGGTGATGCGTCTTACACAGGTTCAGGAAACCCAGAGTGATCTTTTGATCACCTCATGCCCAAAATGCCAAATCCATTTCAAATGTGCCATGGAAGATCCTTTTTATGGAGAGAAAATAAAAATTGATATGATGGATTTGACATCTGTTATAGCTAAAACTATTTACTGGGAGTAATTTTAATGCAAGTAATAAATTTAGCGGTTGAGGAAAAGGGACAGCATCAGGTGCGCATAGGTGTTTATGTCTGTCATTGCGGATTAAATATTGCGCAGACCGTAAACTGTAAAGAAGTGGCAGAGGCTGCAGCAGATTTATCAGATGTTGTTATATCCAAAGATATTATTTACGCATGTTCCGAACCAGGGCAGCAGGAAATAAAAGATGATATTGCTGAATATGATCTTGATCGTATTGTTGTGGCTTCCTGTTCCCCAAGACTTCATGAATCGACTTTTAGGCAGATGATGATTTCAGCAGGATTGAATCCTTATCTTCTGGAAATGGCTAATCTCCGTGAACAATGCAGCTGGGTTCATATGAAAGAGCATGATGCTGCAACTTTAAAGGGGATAGATCTGGTTAAAATGTCGGTGGCAAGGATTCGCCTTCTTGTCCCCCTTTTTGAGGAAACTTTTCCCCTTACAAAGCGGACTCTGGTTATTGGAGGAGGCATTGCCGGCATACAAACGGCACTTGATTTGGCTGATAGTGGGTATGAAGTGGTTATTGTTGAAAAAACTCCTTCCATAGGAGGAGTCATGGCCCAGATTGACAAAACTTTTCCAACCATGGATTGCTCCATCTGAATTCTCGGTCCCAAGATGACGGATGTCGGTCGGCATCCCCGCATAAAAGTTTATACTTTAAGTGAAGTGGCTGAGGTTAAGGGGCAAGTTGGTAATTTTGATGTTAGAATTGTAAAAAAAGCCCGATTTGTAAAAGAAGATGAGTGTACGGCATGTGGTGACTGTGCCAGGGTCTGTCCCGTTGTCCGGCCAGGTGAGTTTGATGTGGGCCTTTCATCCAGAAGGGCGATATTTATACCTTTTCCCCAGGCTGTTCCTTCATCCTATGTTTTAAATATGCATGAATGTTTAGGGCATAATCCCTCGGTTTGCGCAAAATGTTTTGATGCATGCGAAAAAGGATGTATAGATTTTCACATGTCGGATGAAGAATTCATTGAGAATGTCGGTTCCATTGTTGTTGCAACAGGGATGGAACCCTATGATCCAACAGAACTTGATGAATATGGATATACAAGGTTCAATAATGTCTTAACAAGTCTTGAATTTGAACGGCTGGTAAATGCCGGGGGGCCTTCAAAGGGTGAACTTATACGCCCCACTGATGGAAAGCGCCCTAAAACAGTAGGTTTTATCCAGTGTGTAGGCTCCAGATCTTCATTAAAGGGGGCTGCTTACTGTTCTAATATATGTTGTATGAATACTATAAAAAGCACTCTTGTTATTAAGGAACATTATCCTGATATTGAGATTAAGGTTTTTTACATAGATATCCGAGCCTTTGGAAAGGGATTTGAAGATCTTTTTACAAGGTCGAGAAAATCGGGAACTCATTATATACGGGGTCTTCCAGGTACAGTTGATGAGCTTGGTGATAAAAGTTTAAGAGTGGTGGTTGAAAATACCGCCACTGAAAAAATTGAATTTCATGATCTCGACATGCTGGTTCTTGCTGTGGGTCTGAAACCGGCTTCAAGCACTCAAAAAATTCAGGAGATGCTCGGTCTCCAGCTGACTCCTGATGGTTTTTTTCTTGAGGCTCATCCAAAACTGCAGCCTGTGGACGCGGCAACCAGGGGAGTCTTTTATGCTGGATGTGCTGAAGGACCAAAGGACATTAAGGAGAGTGTAACCCAGGGCTCTGCAGCGGCAGCTCGGGCTATCAGGTTAATGCATAAAGGGGAGATAACAGCAGAACCTATTACATCCCTTGTTATTGAAGACCATTGCAAGGCATGTGGAAAATGTGCCGAGGTTTGCCCCTATAATGCAATAACTGTTAATGTGAAGAAAAAGACCCCTGCTATTGTTAATACCGCTGCATGTGCGGGCTGCGGAACATGTGCTGCTGAATGCAGGTTTGGCGCCATAGTGATGAATCATTTTACTGATGAACAGATTCTTATGCAGGTTGATGCCATGCTGGAAGATGATCCTGAAGAAAAGATTTTAACCTTTGCGTGTAACTGGTGTTCCTATGCAGGAGCCGATTATGCCGGAGTCTCCAGGATTCAGTATCCTTCAAATGTGCGTTTAATAAGAACCATGTGTTCCGGCCGGGTGGATGAAAGATTCATATGGCAGTCTTTTTTCAAAAGAGCCCCTGTGGTCCTTGTGAGTGGATGTCATATTGGAGATTGCCATTACATAGATGCCAATCACTGGACTGAAAAAAGAATAAACAAAGTAAGAAAAAAAATGGATAAAATCGGGATCAGGTCAGAAAGACTTCGTCTGGAGTGGATAAGTGCTGCAGAGGGGATCCGCTTTGCGGAAGTTATGTATGAGATGGAGAAGCTGCGAAAAACCGTATCTGATTCGGAAATAAAAGAAACAGTTAAAATATTGAAAAAACAGAAGGGATTATTATAAATT
>CAZNFB010000071.1:0-11149 GCA_964572105.1 uncultured Desulfobacteraceae bacterium | reverse complement strand
CCGCCTTAGTTGATATGTGTCGCAAAGTGCCTGAACAAAAAATTATAGTTTTCGTTCGGAGACTATCTATATAGTTTTTATGTAGAAAATTACGAAAGGCAATTAAGGGATTTTTGGATTGTATCAGAATAAGATTCTATTATTTTCTGCTTATCTGCCCCTCTAATACCCCTTGCAGTGAAAAAATCGATCCCGTTTTGATAGTTGACCTTTGAAAGAGCCTCTTTTAATTCAACCTCTTTATTTTTGTACATCTTTTGACCCATGGCCTGAACTTTTTTCATCCGGTTTTTTGAGGTTAAGGTCGCTTTGGGAGCACTTGCAAAGAAATTAATCACCACCAGGTAGGACTCAAAATATGCTTGGAGGAATTTGGAAAAAAGCTTTAATTTTCTGAATCCTGCCGATGTTATGTTGTATGTATCAGCCAGTGTGGGGTGGGGCATTAAAATAGCGTCATCAATAAAAGCTTTAAGATTTTTGCGCACAAAATACTCTGGTGTTTTATCCAGGTCATGGTAAAATTCATTTACGAAAAAAAATTGAAGTGTCCCGTACCGGGCATGTATATCTGCAGCTGAAAACTGAAAAGCGTCTTTTTCAAGAATTGCAAGGGCTGTAAAAGCAGCCGGTATAAAAAATGATATACAATTATTTTTGTAATAATCCAGGGCAGGTCTTTTATTTTCATTTACTTTTAGTTTAGCATCCTTAAAACGGTTGTTTTTATCCTTTGAAATACAATCTATAAATTTTCGCTGTATATAAGAATCTAATGCATGCTCAATTGCGTTAACACGATCAAGTATAAGCGTGTCCGATAGTTTGGCCTGCTGTAAAAAGAGAAAATTAATATACGTCTCAATGTGGGACATTATACGTTCATAGGAAAACATTCTTTCCGAACAATTTAAAACTGCACTTGCAACAAGGGCGTGGGGGGGGATAACAGTCACTTTATCTATGGAGTTTAGTATTCTGTTGCCAATATTCCTGCATAGTCCGTTGACCTCTTTATTGGTCATATCCTTAATGGAAGTTTTGTTTTGATTTGTAAATTCTTTTAAAGATATTGGCTCTGCAAAGTTAATATATATTTTGCCGTAAATTTTTTTTAGAAATTTTCTTGCTTTAATAACCTGGGTAAGACTTTCAGGTTCTTTTTTCCCCCCGTTAATTTCATGGAGGTATGCATTCTCTTCTATAACCCTGTCGTATCCCACAAATACAGGTACAATGTTTAAATCATCACATGCCCCATTTTTATAGGCATTGATAATTATTGAAAATAATCCAAGTTGGGGCCTTAGAAGTTTTCCAGTCCGGCTTCTGCCTCCTTCAATAAAAAATTCAATATTACAGCCTTCTTCCAGAAGTTTGTAAATATATTCTGTGAAAATTTTGGAATAAAGTATGGCGCCTTGAAAGGAGCGCCGTATAAAAAATGCCCCCACACTTCTGAAAATAGGTCCCAATGGCCAAAAGGAGAGGTTTTGCCCTGCAGCTACATGGGGGGGGGGGACATCATTTCTCAGAAGCAAATTGGCTAAAATTAAATAATCAACATGACTCTTGTGGCATGGAACCAGTATTAAAGGGCCGCTTTTTGCCTGTTCTTTTATCTTTGCAAGCATATCATAATTAACAACAAGGCCGTCGAACATCCCCTTTAGCATCCATTTTACCAGGGTTGAGACAATTTTTATTGCTGCCAGGCTGTATCTGGCAGCAATCTCGTCAATATAGTCATCCGCTTTTTTGTGAACTTCCCAATTCTTTAAATTATGTTTTGCAGCATAATTTTTCATTAATTCCTGCATCCTGCTGTTTGTGAGGATGTTTTCCTTAAGCTCATATCTTGTTTTTCTGATTGGACCGGTGATACTATGACGGTGACGGTTGATTCTGTTTAAAATGTGACGTCTTAAATCAATGGAAAGCTGGTTAACCGTCTGATCCTGATTTTCCGGGAGGGCAAGATAATTTTTTAAGTTTACAGGTTTTGATATTTCTACAAAAACCCGGCCAGGGTTTTTGAAAAGTGTATAAAAGGATCTTATTGTACCCGGGTTTTCTTCACTTCCGAAGAGGATGTCAAAAAGGTTAGGAGTATATCGAGGGGAGATCTTACTGAAAAACATCACCTGGGGTACTATATAAATTGGTTTTTCGATTTCACTCTGCAGTTCGATGAAATAGTGGATAGGGTCTGTTTTGGCTTTGACAAACCGTTTGTAAAATCCTTTTTTTTCCACAAGGTAAAAGGTTGCAGAAGTCCCTTTTAGTAATTCCTGTTTTATAAATCCGCTGGTAAAAGGATCCGATAGTGATAACTTACGGTAAAGATGGCCAATATGAGCAAGGATGATTTTAAATAAACGGGTAACAGGTTGCCAGGCAAACACCCTGTTGCCTAAACATATTTGCGGAAAACGGAGGCCTGTTTCCTTATATCGGGTGTGGGAAAAGAGATACTCAAAAGTGCTTTTGTATTTTGTGGCATAGACAATAATTGCGTTGTCAGGTATATTTTGTATGATATCCTGCTGGCTTTTATCAAATTTAATGCCGAAAAAGAATTTTTTAAGAACAAAAAAAGATATTAAACCTGTTTTTTCAGGCAGGAAACATGCGTAATGATTCGCACCTCGGAGTGAGGCTTGTATAAACTTTTTTAAACTCATTTTTATTGCTGATCCGTATTGTTTTCATTATATAGACCGTCACATAAATAGTTCCAGCAATAGACTGAGCTATAATAAAATTTAAAAACCTCTTAAACTCGCTACGCTCAAACAGCCAGAGCTTTTTAAATTTCACCATTGCTTAAATTATAGCATCTGGAGGCATGAAATTTATTGTCTGAATATCTATATATATATAGTGCTCGAATGAAAAATTTTATTTTTTATTTAACATTTTTTATTTTTTATTTAACATTATTGATAAAATTTTATAACAGAATAATATCTGATTTACAACTGTTAATTTCTTCTCTATTTTTCAAAAAAAGAATTTATTTTCAATATATTATAGCTTATTTTCATTAAAGAAATTTCGAGAAACAGATAAAAAAAATTATGTTGCGTTAGTTAAAATATTATGGTAGCTATGATTCCTAAGTTATCTATATCCGGGTTCGTTCAAGTTACTTGCAAGATTGAATTTGTGTCCTGTGGATGTGTTCGTGGGGAATAATGAAATCAGAGTCTGTTTTGTATTGATTTTAAAAAAAATAAAGGCAGACATAACTTTTTAAGAATCCAGGAGAAAGTTTGATCAATAATCTGCGTTGTTTATTGATCTGTTTTTTGTGGTTATAAACTTTATAATACACATAGGAAAAATATTTTTCTTCAGAATATTATCAATTTTTAGTTAAAGGAGGTTGTTTTTTCATGAAAACATTAATTGGTGGATCAGTCGCAGCTATTCTAGGCCTCATTGGTTTATCTGTATGGTGGAAGCCTTTTTTGCAGATTCTGGCAGGCTCAATTCCTGTAATGCTTTTGGCTGGAGGTGGGCTCGCACTTTATTTGGGCTTTGATGAATTAAAGGATACATGGAAAAAAGACGACTCAGGCGCAGAACCGGAAGTTGACGATGCGGAAACATATAAACGTGAAATTGATGTTTTGAAACAAGAGATAGATGAGTTAAAGTCAAAATAACAATTCAATATGTTGAGCTTATCCCGAGCCTGCATGTCTGTTGTTGCAGGCTCTTTTTAAGCCCCTTTGTGGTTTAATGCTCTATTCTTTATAGCAGATGTTGCTAACAAATCTGCTTTTTCATTCCCTTTATTCCCTGAATGACCTTTTACCTTGATCAGTTTAATATCCTTGAATTGTAGAATTATTTTTTTAGTTGAATTAACGAGTGCTATATTTTTTTTTGCTTTCCATCCCAGCGTAAGTACTCCGTGGGCATAACTGCTGTCTGTAAAAATTCTCACCGGGATATCTTTTTTTTTAAGCTGTATGAGTGCTGTACGTATTGCTTCTAACTCTGCAATATTATTGGTTGCAATTCCAATATACTTTGATATCTCTTTTTCATGTTTTTTATAATTAAAAAAAATACCAATTCCTGATGGCCCTGGATTCCCGGATGTTGCTCCATCAGTATAGATCATAATTGAATTGTTAATTCTTGCATTTTCTTTTTCTTGTTGACTATTATTTACGGGGTTGGACAATCGACTGTTTTTTATTGGTTTTTCGACTTTTTTTTGTTTTAAGTCATCCACCGTTCCCAGGGCTGCTTTGTGTACCAGATATTCGTAATCCTGATCAAGTTGATACTTTATTAATACTTTTCCATTTTTTAAAACGGGTCCATCTTTTTGATCCGTTGCCATCCATACCTTTTTCCCCTTAAAGCTCATACGCTTCCAGGTTATTTTATTGTCTACCAAGTTATTTCGTCCTCGTTCCTTAGTTTTAACTTCGGCCATTATATGTCCATTGCTGAAATTAGAGCCAAGACCACACTATTTATAAAGATAATATTTTTTACTGATTTCGGCAAACTCTTTAAGCTCTTTTTCCCATGAATCTGTAATCTCATTAATTTTATCAAGTCCTTCTATTTTTTGTCTGGTTTTTTTATCACCCAGGATAAGATCGATGGGGAGTTTTTTAAATTCGTATTCATAGGGGGGCATTTTCCATTGGAACAGGTTGCCATGAACAGCAATAACGGCCTGGAGCAGCATTAGTGTTGTTGTATAGGGCTGATATTTATCCTGATCCGTGATATGAATTTGAAATCCTTGGCACAACTCTTTTTTGTATTTGTTGGATGTGGGTTCAAAGAGAGTTTCCCTTAAAATTATTCCAGGCAGATCATTTCTGTCAAGGTATGAGAGTATTTTTGAGGTATCAAGAAAAGGAGCTCCAAATAGTTCAAAGGGCTGGGCTGTTCCTCTTCCTTCGGATATGTTTGTCCCTTCCCATAGTACCTGGCCTGGATAAACCATTGCAGATACGGGAGTCGGAAGGTTAGGGGAGGGGGGTATCCATGGGAGCCCTGTGTCGGAAAAATAGAAGGATCTTTTCCATCCATCCATGGGGATGATTTTAAGATCGCATCCAATGTTAAATTGACTGTTGAATAGAAAAGCTATCTCACCAATGGTCAGTCCATGACGCATGGGTATGGGATAAAGCCCCACAAAGGAGGTCGATTCCCCAGAGAGGAGATTCCCTTCAAGCCTTGTGCCCCCAACAGGATTCGGTCTGTCTAAAACAATAACCTTTTTATTGAATTTTTCGGCAGCTTCAAGGCAGTATGCCATTGTGTAGATAAAAGTGTATACCCGTGTCCCTGCATCCTGCAAATCGATAATAAGTACATCTATCCTGTCGAACATTTCACGGGTCGGTTTTCTCGATTTTCCGTACAGGCTAAAAACAGGGATATCAAGAACCGGATCTCTGATATCTCCTGATTCAATCATGTTATCCTGCTTTTCTCCAAAAAAGCCATGTTGCGGGGAAAAGAGTGCTGTTAGCTGGCCAGGGAACTTTTTATTAATAAGCATTCTGGCATGCTGAAAATTTCCGTCAACAGAAGCCTGATTGCACAAAATGCCTATTCGTTTATTCTGGATAGATTCAGGGTTTTTTTTTAAAAATATTTCTAAACCTGTTTTAATTTTTTTCATATGCCGTACAAATTTTTTCCCCTCCCCTCTGAAACTGCTCCACGCAGGTTTTCAAAAGGGAGCATATATCTATTTTTTGTGTTTAACATTGTTGTTTATAAAATTAACAATATCTTCCATGGGTGTGCCCGGCAGAAAAATCATATCCACCCCGATCTCTTTTAATTTAATGGTATCTTCTTTGGGAATGACTCCCCCCATGAGAAAAATAACATCTTCTGATAATCCCTGCTTTTTCATTTCCATACGCATGTCCTGGGCAGCAAATAGATGCTCGCCTCCCAGAAAGCTTAGCCCCACCACATCAACATCCTCTTCCACTGCTGCCCGTACAACCGTTTCTTCCGTGAGAAATTGCCCGAGAAAGATAACCTCCATGCCGGCATCTGAAAGCCATTTGCTGATCACTTTGATTCCGCGATTATGCCCATCAAGGCTTGTTTTTGCCAAAAGTACCTTTGTTTTTCTGTTATTCCTGCTCACTGTTTATCTCCTTGGTGATATTCTCTATTCGGTTGCAAACGAGGCGTCAAATTCAGGTTCCACCTGATCAAAAGGGTCAAATCCATCGTTATGGGCAAGCCTTATTGTGCCGCGCATCTCTGCCATGGTTGCCCCTGCTTCGGCCGCTTCTATGGCGGAGCTGCCCAGATTAATATTCGGGTCTTTTGCATTTAGATAAAGTTGTTCAAGACTTTCTGAAACCATTTTTTTATTTCTGTTTTGCTTGAATTTTTTCAAATTGTCCAGATGTTTTTTAATCATTTCGGCCGGAACTTCATGGGCGGGCATGATCTTTTCTTCTTCCAGTGGTTTGCGGAATTTGTTTAATCCGATAACAGGTTTTTTCCCACTTTCGATATCTTTTTGTTTTTCATACTGCACATGCCCTATTTCAGCGTCGACCCAGCCTGACATGACAGCTTTCCTCATTCCCCCTGCCTCTTCAACTTTCTCCATATATTCGAGAATTTTCAATTCTATTTCATCGGTTAAAGATTCCACAAAGTAGGAACCTCCCAGAGGATCAGCCACCGCAGTTACTCCGGTTTCATAGGTTAAGACCTGTTGTGTTCGTATTGCCAGTTCATGGGATTCTTCAGTGGGAAGTCCCTGGGCTTCGTCATAGGAGCAGGTGTGCAATGACTGGCATCCACCAAGGACAGCGGCAAGGGCTTCATAGGCAATCCTCACTGTATTTACCAGGGGCTGCTGCATTGTAAGGGAGTTCCCTGCTGTGTGTACATGAAACTTGTAGCGAAGGGCACGTTCACTGGTAGCTTTAAATTCATCTTTTAACATGTTTGCCCAGATTCTTCTGGCAGCTCTTAATTTGGCGATTTCTTCAAAAAAATTAATCTCGGAACTATGGGTTACAGTGGCGATTTTTGGAGCAATTTTTTCGATATCGAGCCCCCTTTGAAGAAGGGCCTTTAAATATTCTCTTGCCGTTGTCATGGCAAAAGCCACTTCCATGGGAGCTGTGATTCCGTTTTCTCTGTAATCGTAAACATCAATGCTCAAGGGGTTGAATTTGGGCACTTCTTTCATGCAGAATTCAATAAAATCCAGGCAGCAGCGCCATCCCCATGTTAATGGAAAGGAAGGTGGATGAAAACCGCAGATTCCATAGTGAAGATTTTCATTAACGCAGGTTCCCATGAGAGAATCCAGTTTAAAACCGGCTTTTTTTGCTGCTGCAAAATAGATGGCCGGCTGTACCACGCCAAGGGTGGTAACATTAACACTTATTTTGTCTAAAGGTATATCCCTGATAATATGTTCAGCATCTTCAATCGTGCATAAGGGTACCCCCTGCCGTCCGATATCATGTTTTGCCCTTGGGTGATCAGAGTCTATCCCCTGGTGGGTTGGAACATCAACGATGAAGTTTATAGCACTTTCACCTGAATCAATGAGGAATTTAATTCTTTCATTGGTGACTTCAGGTGATGCATATCCGCAAAGTTCTCTTCTGCTCCATAAGCGTCCCCTGTACATATTGTCATATATTCCCCGGGTATAGGGAAATGTCCCTGGTAAGGGGCATTTTTTTTCTAATTTATCTGAATCAATATCATTTGAGGTATAACAATTTTTTAAAGGTATCCCCGAATCAGTTTCAGTAATATCACATTTTTCTCTGTATGCCTTTGCTGCCTTTTCCTTAATGCTCAATTCCATAATCACTCCTTTAATTTTATAATATCTCTTTTATTGCTTATTGCCAGTATTTTACGATATATTAAACCACCTATGATTTGTCCTGTAAAAAAGGCTCCTATGAGAACGGGAAATGTAATAAAACTCCATCCTATTCCAGTGGCATAGCGTAATATGATAACAGCCGGAACTGGTATATGGATTGCCAGAAACCATGATGTTTTAAATTTTTTGGCGCTTGCTCTCCAGAAGCCGAAAGGAATATTTAAGGTAAAAACACCCGCAGCAGTTAGATAAAGATTTAAGTATTGCATAAAAATAACTTTATTACAACATTATTACATGAGGATTGATGAATTCAAAAGTCAAATTTGCTACTATCCTTTTTTTGTTCTATTTTGTCAAAATAAAAGATATTTTTTGTAAAATTTGGCATGGGAGATCAATATTATGACGGAAATACTCGATTTTAAGCGGAGCAGGTCCACATGTGTGGAAAAGGTGGATGACAATACAATGGTATCAATCTGCAGACTTCAGGATACACTCACCGAAGCTTTCGTTGAAATAAAGGTCAAGCTTCCTGACCTTGAGATTACAGATGCAAAAGGGGAGTTTTATCGTTCCTACCAAAAAGAGTGCCGGCAGGATGAAAATGAAGCCCTGAAAAAGGTTACAGGCGTCAGGATAGGGCCGGGAATGCTTAAGATAATTAAAGGATTGATGGGTGAAAAAACAGATTGTAAAGAATTGATTTTTATGGTGGAGGAATGCTGCCATGGTGTAATTCTGGCGTTTACCAAAAAGAGTTTAGACCGGCATTCCATGGAGGATCTGGATGCAATAGATTATTATAAGGATATGGTTAAAAAAAACATCAGGATGTACAATCGCTGCGCAGCCTTTGCGCCCGGTAGTATCCTGGTGGAAGGCATTACTCCTCCTACCCAGTAAATATTAATATGTGTACAGATTTAAAATTTATTTTTCACCCGCCCGGAAAATTTTTGGAGGTTAAAAAAATATGTTACAATACTCCCGCAATAAACTGATAAGCATTGTAAAAAAAGAAGAGGATGCTCTTTTTGTACACGGCGTTCTTGATGATGATATATATGGTATAGAAATAGATGTTTCCATTGGTATATCTGATTTGCAGATATTATCCATTGATGGAAAATGGAATAGATGGACAACACCGGAGTGTCCCAGGGCTATATTTTTTCTCCAGGAGGCTGTGGGGTTCCGTGTTGAGGATGGATTCACAGATAAGGTACATAAAATTATCGGCCGGAAGGGATGCAGGCATTTTGCAAATCTTCTTGTTGAATGCTGTTTTTCTGCAAAAGAGGCGGTTCAGGTTGTTAAATGGAAGGATGCAACAAAGGAAAAACCTGATTTATCCTTTGATGAATTTATAGGTGGGAAAACAGATACTTCAAAAAATGCGGCAGAGAAAAATGTCCCCATTCAAGTAAAGGAAAAATCGGTTAAAGATGAAAAAAAATATATCGCTTCTGAAAAAAAAGTATCAGGAGAGTTTTTTATCGACCTGCATATGCATACAAGCCCTGCGTCCCCTTGCAGTTCTGCCCCTTTGGATGGTCTGATCCAACAGGCAAAGCAGATCGGGCTGGATGGTATTTGCCTCACAGACCATAATTATGTTTGGGCACCCGATTTAGTAGAAAATTTAAGAGAAAAAAATAATTTTCTTATTCTTGCAGGAAATGAGATTATTACTGATCAGGGCGATATGCTGGTTTTCGGAATGAATCGGGAGATTAAAGGTATTATTAAATTAGAAGAATTAAGAAATTTGGTTGACCAGTCTGGTGGATTTATTATTGTTCCCCATCCTTTTAGGGGGTTTTTAAATTTTGGAGTTTCTGATATAGGCTTAACCCCTGAAAGTGCATCTCAAAGATCTTTATTTAAACATGTTGACGCTGTTGAAGTTTTAAATGGAAAGGTTACCAAAAGAGAGAATGATTTTGCTTCAAAAGTGGCGGCAAAGCTTGGGCTGCCGACTACAGGGGGGAGTGATGCCCACGAGGTTGCTGAAGTTGGGAAGTATGCTACCTGCTTTTCATCTATCATAAATAATGAAAAAGATCTTGTTGATGCTTTAAAAACCGGAAATTATTCACCAGTTGAATTTAAAAAGTTGTAAAATAATGCTCATTAAAATTAAAAAGATGGGGTAACTATTTCTGCTCAACTTATTTCATCTCCGTTCCTTAGCTGTGCTGATTGCGACTCCATGGTAACACATATAGATTGTCAGATAATAAATTTCACAAGGCCAGAGGGAGGAAGGCGTATTGTAATACTCCGACGACCGATAACGCAGTGAAATTATTTATGTGACAATCTATAGATGACCCTACCGGCTCCAGGCTGTTAGTTGTGACACTTCAGCCCGGAGCCTTGCTAAAGTTTCAGGAGAGTTGAACAGTTTTCTGCATAGTTCACATTTACTATAGGTTATGATTTCCCGTCCCTTTATACCGGCAAAGGATGCGATATTTGTTATACCCATGGTTCTGATGAGGTTGTGGAGCCGGTCTGTTTCGGTTTTAACAAAAAGCTGTTCCAGGTTATTGCTCTTAAGGTTTCCAAGGTAAAAAAAGTTTGTCTCCGGGAAATAGCTCCCTGCATCGCAGCAGGCGTACATGTCAAGATCCGGAGTAAGATAGGGGTTCATGTCGCAGCAGTTTGCCTGATAATCGGTCAGGATGCTTCTGCGCTTAAAAGATTTTGCGCGGCCAGCATAGATTACGGGTTCCGGGAAAAATGTGAGGCAATGATTTCGCAGAAACTCTTCATGCTGATCATCCTCTTTGGAAAAATCGGTAACAAACGAAATAAAATAATTTAACCCGATCTTTTGGCAGCTGCGTGCCGCATTTAACACATTGTTCCTGTTTATATTTTTCTGGTGCCACCTTGAGTAACTTAATCTTAACTGGCAAAGCCCATTTTCTTTTAGTTTTAAAACAAGGTTGTCTGAAGACTCTGCTGTCTTTGCCCAAAAACTATTGGTAACAATTCTCGTATATATTCCGATTTGTCTGCACAGTTTCGTAAGTTCTGCAATTTCATCAAAATAGAGAAATGGTTCACCAGCGGAAAAACTTATTCCCCCAACACCTGCCTGGGCCATCTCGACAATGATCTCTTTTGCCTTATTATGATCCATCTTCCTGCTGTTGGAAATATCGTCTGCGGCCACGCAGTGCTCGCACCTGATATTGCATCTGGTGGAGTACCCAAAAGCTAATTTGCGCATATTTAAAAAGAATCCTTATTTTTACA
>CAZNFB010000070.1:0-11173 GCA_964572105.1 uncultured Desulfobacteraceae bacterium | reverse complement strand
CCTTAACTCCTTTTTTTTCTATCTGTATAACCCTTCCACCCCAAAAGAGATCCAGAAATACCAAAAATTATGGAGATTCCCATCAAAGCCTTTTGGTATCGCGGAAAATAACCCTGGGCTATTTGTCCAGACTCTTTATCTGTCTCTAATTCCTGGATTTCATTCACAGGTACTGGAATCTCCAGCCTGTGACCGACTTCATCATCCACCACCACTTTCCACTCCCCTGGCACATCAGGGAAAAAACAGAATCTCCCGTTTCGATCTGTCCTCCCCGACTGAAAAGTTAACTCAGCTTCAGGAGCATAAATAGTTACCCTGGCATAGCTCATCCCTTCCCCTGTGTCATATTGGGCGGTGACTATAATACCTCCAGTATCTACCATGCTTTTTACGCCGTGGGCGTGGGCTGAAAGTGAAAGTAAAAAAAATACCGAGGAGACATAAATCGTAAACCTTCTATATTTCATTACGTTTTTTTACCTTTTTTATAAGTAAAGGGTGTCTTGAAAAATTAGAATTTTCGCCTGAGGACGATGTTTTTGCCAGGATTTTTGATTTCACTCCAGGCAAAAAAAACAGCGGCATTTAAACCTTTGTTATTTGACAGCCCTGCCGATTATTAAAAGCCCCATCCACTTTTCATCAACCTTTTTTAAATCATCTAAGATTTTGCCCAAACTGCTTTTTAAAACCTTTTCTTTTTCCGAATATCCTGCATGATAGACAATAGCCATGGGAAGGTCAGGGGGATAATATCTGCTGAATTTTTCCACAAGCCTGTCCATTGATGCAATGGCCATATAAAAAACCATTGTAACATTATAATCGGAAAGATCTTTCAGAAGATCATCACCCTTTTCAAAGGATCTTCCGAACATGGAATGGGGAGCATTAAGCAGATCGTTTTCAGCATAAATTTTTTCTACAATTTTATCCCCATGCTTTTTGGTTTCTTCATATGTATAGTTTCCCTTCATCTCGAAATATCGGCAGAATACGTATCGCCCGGAGAGTTCGATTTACCGTAATGGGAGATAATGTTTTAATATTCGGATTTAACGCTTCCTTGTTTTCTCCTTTTGCAGGACCTGCATATACAAAAGAGAGCCAAACTATCCCTGTGATCATGAGAGATAGCTTTCTTTTTTTAATACTGCATTGTTGCTTCATTCTCTTTGCCCCTTAAAACTCGCTCAAAAACAAAAAAAGCCAGAAAGATTACAAGGCCGTTTTCGACCTTTTTAAACCTTCCTGGCTCTATTAAATTATTTAATCGCTATTTTTTTATTTATTATAAACGCAGCTTCTTGCTACACTTCTTTATTTATAACCATTTAACAGATACATCGTCAATCAAAAAATAAAAATGACAGTGAAGGTAAAATAAATTTAGTGATTGCCTCAAAATTTATGTACAAAAAAACTTTTGGCCGATATAGTCAGCAAATATTGAGGACAATTTGGCATCTTTTAAATTTAGTTTACACTTTGTAATGGTGCTGAATTTATAATTATAAATCAAAGAGCTACTCCATGCATGATATTAATTTTACCCACAGACACGAAGTTAAAGAACATGATTTTTTAGGCTGCTGTAAAGATTGCCTGGCCAGCCTGGATATTATTAAACCCCACTTCATGTTGTTTGCCAAACGGATTAAAAAATATACCCAAAAGATGCTGGCAGCACTTGATCCCGAGGATCTTTATCGACTCTATCAATTTTTGGATGATCTGGCTCACATGAATACCGGCATACATCTTAGCGGGCTGATTCTGGAGGAACCTGAGATCCGCCGGGAACTTCCTGTGATCCGTTCCTATTATTCCGCATTTTTTAATATCCACGAGAAACATTTGGCAAAAGAGTTGCTCAAATCGGAAGCCCCGTGGGAAACTCTGGAATTTTTTCCCCTTTATCCGCGATATAAGGCATTGGTGAAAAGTCAAATTGAGGCCCTGCATACCGCGCCAGGCAGTATACTGGCCTTTATCGGATGCGGCTCTGTCCCCATGAGCCTGATTCTCATGAGCCGTTTATACGGCATCCGTTCAATTGGCATAGACAGTTCTGCCGAAATCGTTAATTTATCAAAAAAGGTGATTCAATCCCTTGGGCTGGAAAAGGATGTCGAAATTATCCAGGGGGATGAATCCAGGCTTTGGGATCTTGATTGGGATCTGGTACTGATTGCAGCCCTGGCAGAACCCAAAGCTCGAATTTTTCAAACTCTTAGCGAAGTTCTAAAAGAACGCAAGAAGTCTGTTCCTGTTATTTTCCGGACGTACACAGGAATGCGTGCTGTCCTGTATGAACCGGTACAAATCAGCGATATCAAAGGATTCAGAATTGTCAAGGAGATTCTTCCCATGGGAAGAGTTAATAATACAACCGTTTTTGCGGAGCTGGATGAATGAAAAAGAACAAATTCGACTCGATCAAAAAAGAATTGCTGAATATTTATGCAGGCATATGTGATCTAACAGATGATGAAATTCTTAAGGGCCATGGAAACATCTTCCCTTCTTATTTTGAAAGACTGCAACACCTCATCGCAAGGGATGTTGAAGATCATCTGGCAGAGGAACTATTTTGTGACAGGGAGTTCCGGTTGATTATAAAACGCATATCCCATCTAAAAAGAATTAACGGGCTTTCAATGGAGATCAAGTATGCGCAGTCTGTTATCATCTCTCCTGATCCCTGGATCGCAGTGAAAAATTTTATCTATTATCCTAATTATCTCCGGCTGGCAGATATGGAATACCGGGGAGCAGAGCTGAACCCCGGAGATCGGGTACTCTTTTTGGGGAGCGGCCCCTTGCCTCTCTCCCTTATCTCCCTTTGCAAACAGTATGGGGTCGAAGGGATCGGCATTGAACAGGTTCCGGAATATGCAAAGCTTTCCCAAAAGCTTATTAAAGTCCTTGAATTAACCGAAGAGATTCAAATTATTCAGGGAAACCATTTTTCATTGCCGCTTAATGGGGACTGTGCGCTTGTGATGGTGGGCGCCGATGCATGTCCCAAGGATAAAATTTTTGCCCATCTTGCAGGCATCCTTCCCAATGGAGCAAAAGTTTCTTGTCGAATCTATGAAAAAGGCTTAAGACGTCTTGTGGATGACCAGGCTGCTTTTAGTCCTCCTTTCGGGTTTAAGGAATATTTGCGCATCTCCCCGGAACCACCGGTGAATAATACTTCGGTTTTTCTTATACGGGAGATTAAATGTCAGAAGAATTATTGAAGATCACCAGGGAGATTCCAACACCTTTTCTTCTTATAAAAGAAGAAATCGTCAGAAAAAATATCAACCGCATTCATGGGTATGCAAATCAGTATGGATTTGCGGTTCGCCCCCATATCAAAACACACAAATCCCTTGGGATAGCCCGTATGCAGCTCGATTCTGGTGCGGTTGGCCTGGCGGTTGCAAAAGTCAAAGAAGCCGAAGTTATGGCAAGGCTTGGACCTGTTGACATTACAGTGGCATACCCTGCAGTCGGTTCAGCCCGTACAAAGCGTCTTGCTGAACTGTCTCTAAAACAAACCATAAGGGTTGCGGTTGACTCCGGGTATCTCCTTGACGAGCTCGGAACTGCAGCGCTCAAGCATAACACCACTATTGGAATTCTGGTTATTTTTGACGCAGGACTTCACCGTTGTGGAATCGCCGATCCCGGCCAGATCGTAAAGCTCTCTCAGCATGCAGAGCTGCACCCGGGGCTTCGTTTTGACGGCATCCAGATGTATCTTGGACATCTGTATGGAAACGCTGCCGGAAATCCGCAAAGTTTTGAACAAATTAATCGATTATGGAAGCCGGTATATGAAGCTCTGTGCATCGCCGGTCTTCAACCTGAAACAGTCTCTTCCGGTTCAACACCGTCTCTTGAAAATACGCATCTTGTATCCCATGTCAACGAAATCAGGGTGGGGACCGCCGTTTTAAACGATTATTTTGTACTGAAGTTTGGCCACTGCTCCCTTGGAGACTGTGCCGCCCGTGTGGTGGCAACCGTTATTTCGGACGTGGTCCCAGCACAGGTGATCATCGACGCTGGTTCAAAGGCTCTTTCTGCAAAACAATTATTACGCCACGATAATCTTGAAATGGGATATATCGTTGAATACCCGGATGCCAGGATAATCCGTCTGCATGAAGAACACGGCTGGGTGGATGTTAGTCGTTGCAATCCTGCACCAAAAATAGGAGAGCGGCTGAGTATTATTCCTGTAAATGTAAGCCTTTGCCTTAATCTCTATGATCATTTCCATATGCTCACCCGCCATGGAATTTTGCGAAAAGAGAAGGTTGACGCCAGGGGATGTTGTGTCTGAACTTTTTTTAAGGCACCCTTTTGTTTTTACAACCTGAAATTGGCCACCATACTAATTGAGGTGTACTCGTTTTTTCAAAGTTTCAAGAAAAATATCTAAAATGGCCGAAATTAAAACCAACTCCAATAATTACGATGTATGTTCCCCCTCGGGATCTATGAGCCTGAGCCTTATCAGCTCTTCAATTTCCGGTTCCGGAAGTTTGATTATCCCTGGGGATACCTTTAAATTCCAGCCGCAGTTTTCCTTTATAAATTCTATGTTCTCTTTTATATCGTAAGCCATGGGATTGTGGAAACAGGCTGTTAAAATAAGCTCATTATTCTCATCTTTTTCAAAAATTCCAAGGGTGGAAACAACGGTTTTTATTGTTTCACCTGATGATGTTATATACGGTACTTTTTCCACAAACCGATTTTTTGTCTGTTCCATAACAACAAGTACTTCGGAAGCCTTGCATGCATCACCCCCGCCCCCTGCACCTGTGAGATAAATATCCCCTTGAGGAGTGGAAACTATTGCTGAATTTATATTCCCTGATTTATCAATCTGTGCGCCACCCAGGATGCTTATGCTTTTTTTGTTGTTACCTCCGATGAGTGCCTGGTAACAATTAATCCCATTGGTAATCATTTTGCAGGTTGATAAACTTGTGAAATTGGCAATAAATGGATCCCCGGGCAAAGGGGTAAATCCGAACTGTCCCGAACCTACAACAATCTCCGCAAAATTTCCATGCTTTCTAAGCTCCCTGTGGCCAAGCCATGCGCTCATGGAAGCGACTCCTCCCCCTGAAAGAATTGTCTTATAATCTTTTTTTAAAACCCTTTCAAGAATTTTTCTCGATGCCATTACCACCATTTTTTCCCGGGGAGTATACTTTTTTGAAGAAGATATATTTTTTCCTTTTTCATAGGCATTTATTTTCCAGTACTCCGGGTGGGCTCGGCCCCTTAGGGAAGATATACGTTCTGAACCGAGCTTGTCCAAATACTCCCTGGTATCTGAGCAGTCAAATACCCATTCTTTTATCCACTGGTCAAGACGGTCTTTATCAAGGGCTTTTTGGCGGTCATTGATAAAGTCCCAGTCATATTCATAGGCATCAAAATCGGTAAAACCCCAATTCATTATCCCTTCGGGATGGGAGCCGAGGGGCGCAAGGGAGACAGATTTTACCATGTACTGGGGAATATTTACCAGAGTATTATATTTGCGTATAAAATCTGTGGAGACAATTTTTTCCGTGGTAATTATTACTCCCCCACGGCTCGCCCATGCGCCCCATGTCTCCTCTGCTGTAAAGTGATGGGGCAAAACTATGGCATTTCCACTTTGATCTGCTGCCCAGGCATGAACAATTGATATATCGGGGTTGAGCCCCTTTATGACCCCGGCTTTTTTGCCAGGCTCAAAGGGATGGTCAATGGTTTTAAAGGCATGGGTATGCAGTTTGGCCATGGTGCTTCCCATGAGGGATACGGTCGGCATAAAACCTGCCATTGCTCCAGCCATGAGCCTTTGAATGAATGAAGCAAGGGAATAGGATTCAAGCTCCAGTGTTCCATTTTTTATGGCTCTGTTTAAAGTTTTGCTGGGGCTAAGTTTACGGGTTTCACCAACACCGGCTGTAATAAGCTTTTTAACAAGATTGCAGTGAATAAGATCCAGGTGACTGAAAAACATAAATTCTGTTATCAGATCAAACTTTAATCCTGTACCATGAAATGTCCTGATTATCTCCCTTACAGCAGCATTTGCCCCCATGCCCATGTGTACCTTCTGGCCGGAGGTTATATGCGCCTTTATCGATTTTGATAAAGGTATTACCTTGTCAGGCCCATTATTATCCAGGATAAAATCTGTTTCCAGTATCTTTTTTACTTTTTCATCCATATATCAGTAATGTCCGGTTAGAATTTTGCGTAAGGGGAGTTTAAAGTAAGAGAAAAATAGAGCAAATCAATCAACAACAAACCAGACAGAGCTTGCCACGGAGCATAATTTCCCTTTTTTCGAAAAAACGGCTGATCCTGCAAAATATTTTTTCCCCTGGTTTCCAATTTTCCAGCCTGTAACGATATATTCCTCTTCAGATTTTAAAGTTTCCCTTACATCGGCGGTGAGTTGTCCCAGGAGTATAGTCCCTTTTATGTTTTCGTCAAAAACAGCATATGCCCCGGGGCAATCAAGGGCGGCCCAAACAAATTCAGGTTTAATAAATCCTGATTCATCTGCAAGAGAATTATGGGGAATCCAGGGGGCTGCGACAGATTCATTCTTTAACAGATGACCCGGAAATAACCTGTATCCTTCCCCTTTTAACCTGTTGCTGCCACATACAAAACAGTCCGGGCTCAAACTTCCCTTTGCTGCAATAGATTTTTGGGAAGCTTCCACGGCCTCTTTAAAAGTGGGAGGGGCGGGGATATCATCAATTTTCAGAGAAAATGGCTCTCCTTTGGCTACTATGACATCACCGTTTTTTAAAAGAACCTTTTTGCCGGTCTGTTCAAGAACCATTGGGTGATCCACAGGGGGTGATGTTACAAGGGTAATTTTTGCTGCACCATCAATGTGATTGGCAACTACTCCGCAAACATATCCGCCGTTACCGATATGTTTATATCCGCAGTATTTATGATCGATAATAATTCTTTTATTCATATTTTTTATCAGAAAGGTATTTGTTTTTACGCAACTTCGTTTTTGGCAGGGGATGGCGAGTTTTATACTCGATATCTGCGGTGGGTTGATGCAGCCCAAGGTCCAAGGTTATATAAAGTTACATTTTAGGTTAATAAATTTTAAAAATATCGTAATTATTTAAGTGACATGCAATCAGTACAGCTAAATAGTTACGAACCGTTTATAATATTATTCTGCTCTTAAATACCACGGTAAATTTAGTGCTGCAATAAAAACGTAATATTATAAAGTTGCAATTTATAGGTGTAAGCGATCAGGAAAGAGAACGAAATAACTTCCCCAAGGCAGGGGGATGCCCTGGGAGTATCAATTTTTTTCTATGCTTCCTTATTAAAAACCCACTTTTCAATAACCGCAAAGACTGTTTCCCGTTTTATCGGTTTTGAAACATAGTCATTCATACCTGCTGCAAGACATTTTTCTTTATCCCCTTTCATGGCATCGGCGGTCATGGCAATAATGGGAATAGATTCAAACCCATGGCTTCTGATCATTTGTGTTGCTTTTAGCCCATCCATCTCAGGCATCTGTATATCCATAAATATCAGATCAAAAACATCTGGTGACGCTGTAAATTTATCGACTCCCTCCTGACCATTATCAGCCACTTCCACCGTATAACCAGCCTTGGTCAGCATCAGCTTTGCCAGTTTCTGGTTGACCGGGTTATCTTCAACCAAAAGTATATTTACAGAATGCTTCATATTTTCGCGGATTGAATGCTGGGTTATGATCCTCTGCTTTTCTATTTTTTCCTTTTTGATTATATCTTTTTTTTCACCCAAAATTTTTTCCAGCATCTGATATATTTTTCCTCTTTTTGCCGGTTTGTTCAAAAATCCATTAAATCCTGCTTCTTCACAGCGTCTTGCATCGCGCTTAGATAAAGAAGAGAGCGCCAGCAGAGGAAGATGCTGAAACCCGGAGTCTGATTTGCGAATCTGTTTTGCCACCTCATATCCGCTTATCTTCGGCATCTGAATATCACAGACAGAAAAATCAAATGGTTTTTTGCTATCCATGGCACTTTGCAGTGTTGCCAGGACATCTTTTCCGCTTGAGAGAGAGACTACCCTTATACCTGCAGACTCCAGAATATGGGTTAATATCGTCAGATTGGTCTGATTGTCATCTATAATAAGAGCCTTTTTTCCAGGAAGAGAGACCGCAGGGATTTTTTCTATTTTTTTCTCCCTGGCTTTTTCAACCCATGATGTAAAATGAAAGATACTACCATTTTTCCCTTCACTTTCTGCCCAGACATCTCCACCCATAAGATTTGCTATTCTTTTGCATATGGAAAGTCCCAGGCCTGTGCCTCCGTAATTTCTTGTGGTGGAGCCATCTGCCTGTTTAAAGGGGTCAAAAATGGCAGATAATTTATTTGCAGGGATGCCGATGCCGGTATCTCTGATTGTTGCATGGAGTTTTATCCTGTCACCCTCTTTTTTTTCAACATCAATGGAGAGTTCAATCTCACCGGATTCGGTGAACTTTGAGGCATTTCCCATGAGGTTTATAAGGACTTGCCTGAACCGTGTGGGATCTCCATTTACGCAGGAAGGAAGAGTTTCCCCAATATGGCACAGAAGCTCAATCGGTTTTAATTCAACCTTGGGTCGAATCAGGTCATAAATATCATAGGCCGAGAGCTCTGGATCAAAGTCAATTTTTTCAAAATCCAACTCTCCCGCCTCGATTTTTGAAAAATCAAGGATATCATTTATCAACGCAAGAAGGCTTTCCCCGCTTCTTTTGATGGTACCGGTATAATCGAGCTGTGTTTCATCAAGATCAGTATCGAGCAGCATATCGGCAAACCCCAGGACACCATTCATGGGGGTACGGATCTCGTGGCTCATGTTGGCTAAAAATTCGCTCTTTGCCTGGTTGGCCACATTGGCTTCCACTGCCATCAGGTTGGCCTGGCCTATGGCTTTTTCAAGCTGCTCATTTAAATCTTCCAGATCTTCCTGATATGTTTTGAGCCTGTTTTCATTCTGCTTTCTTTCTGTAATTTCATATGAAAAGGAGACTAATCGTGTAATCATACTATTTGCAGCAAAAACAGGATAAATTGTGTTATTGAACCATATATCTTTCCAGTGACCTTCGAAGGTGACTGGTTTGCCTGAATTAATAACTTCATTGGTTCTTTTTTTCATTTGTGGTACCAGCTCAGCGGGTAATAACTTAAAAATATTAGTCCCTATGATTTCATGGGGCTCTTTTTTATACTTTTTGGCCCCTGGCTTATTAATGTTAATTACAATACCATCTGGTTCCATGAGCAAAAAAGATCCGGCAGGAGCATCAATAATAATTTCAAATTCCTGCTGAAGGTCCTCCAGCTTTTGATTTTTTTGCTCCAGGGCGGATGCTGCCGCAAAAAAATTATCAGACATTTTGTTAAAGGCTGCTGCGAGTTTGCCTAATTCGTCTTTGGAATTTATGGAAATTTTGGTACTGTAATCACCTTTTTCAACTCTTTTCACCCCTTGTCTCATCAATAATATTTTACGCCTTACATCATTTGCCACCAGGAACATGATAGAAGCACCAAGGAGCAGGACAATTAATGATGTTATCAGCATGAAATAGAATAAAATTATTTTTGTTAATCGTGCAATTTTGCTTATGGTCTCCGAAAAAGCATTTTCTGAATATATCAAAGCTTCGTTGGTTTGATTGATTTCATTAATAATAGGGGTAAGTTTTTCTTTGCGGTGCTCTCCACTGGAAATAAGTTTATGTAGTTTATCTCCAAGCCGCATTAATTCAGTATTGAGTTTGTCAGAGGCAGCCCATTGGTTTATTGTTTCGTCCATATAGCTCAGATGCCGTAATGTTTTAAATAAACGGGTCATGTTTTTTACATCATCAGGGTGAAGCCGAGCTGTAATAAACGCTTCGCAGGCAGCATTTATGTTTGCATCGGGTTTTTCCAGTTCTACCCTGGCCCTTTGGCCGGCCAATGGAATTTTCATATTTTTTAAAAAATGCTTGTAATCAGGCTCCTTAAAGGATCTTGAATATTTAAATAAGTAATAAACAGCATCCTTCTGGGCTTTGGAATAGCTGCCTTCTCCGCCGATATAAGCCCTGATAGTGGATATGGTATCCACCGTAAAAAAGCATACTGTTATTGTTATAATCAAAACCAGGGTAAACAAAAAAAGAGTTGCAGCCATTTTTTTGGTTATTGTAAGGTTTGTAATCAATCTGAAAATGAAGCCCTTTTCATGCTTAGGACTTTGCTGGGTCATTTTTAAATTTCCTTTTCTTTTTTGAAAAAAGATTAGAAACGAGAAACGTCTGGTACAGTATAGAAAGTTGCGAATTAGGTTATTTAATTTTTTAAATGATTAATCTATATTCATTTTTATATTCACTGTGCAAGCATTTTATATAATTTTGGAGGTCGGATCTGGGTCCATTGTTAAAATTAGGCCTAAACTCGTAATTTCATATTTTTTGAATTACTCGACTTTTTAAGGAGTGAAGTCATCTTTATTCCCCCTTCAATAGGGGCGTTTGATTGTTATTCAGGCCGAAATATACAATTGTTTCTCCCATTATCAGATCGAGAATGCAGCTTATAATTCTTTCAGACAAATTGTGAACTTTGTGTGGCATGCTTGTAGCCAGTTGCATTATTTTTTTCAGGCATCAATAAAAGTTATGTCGGCTAATTCTTCATCAGTTTTGGATTTGTTGTTTCAAAGTGAACTTCCAAATTTTGTCAATTAAATTTGGTGGGTTAAAAAATTACGCTGAATAGTTATTTTTTTAGTCGGTTTAATCCTCTTTCCTGTTGTAAATATTTTACATGTATTTTATACTTCAAAGTTGATCTTCCCGCAAGGAAACAGTTACCCAAAATGTGCGTTAATATCTATATGTCAGAGCAAAATCGCCGGTCAACACCGCATTGTGCGGTGAGATTTAACCCAGGATCGCTGAAAAGAATCTTGTTGAGTAAATGATTATTCACCGTACATATTAGTACCTTATTCCTGAACTTCTGTCATAAAAACAAGAAAATTATAATGAAAATTTAGCTGCAAATTTTGTAGATGATCAACTTGATATCTGTAAATACAATGAGTTTGGCTGGGG
>CAZNFB010000069.1:0-11194 GCA_964572105.1 uncultured Desulfobacteraceae bacterium | reverse complement strand
TGTAGAATGTGCTAAACAGCATAAAAAACCTGAATTGAAATGGGCGTGAGCCATAACAATGGAAAATAATGGGGACGTCTATGATTTTATGCTTTTCGTTGAAGATTTTATATGATACTTATTAATGATTTGGCATCTCATATGATGTTTGATAAATATATTGATTTCATTGATATTTACGCAGGGATCAGTGAAAATGAACGGGATAAATTGTATCATGAGATAACAGAGCATAAGGAGACAGCTATGTTGGCACAATATATACGGGATAAAGGTATCCAGCAAGGTATCCAGCAAGGTGTTCAAAAAAACTTAAAGAATAACATTCTTAAAATGTATCAAAAAGGAATGACCTCTGATCAAATTTCGGATATTCTCGAAATTGAAAAAGAAAAAGTTTTGGTTTTAATCAAAGAGGGCAAAATGGCCTGAATTGCATCGTTGCATTTCAAGTATATCTATCTCAGATAATTACCCGATTTTAAAATTTGGCATAAGGCCAGAGGGAGGGGTAAGAAGCTCCTCTAGTTGGGAAAGTGAACTGTAAATCGGCTCTATATGAAAAACCGCAGCAAAATACTTTTGAAGCAATTTTTGAACATCCTTTTCATTTATCCTGTTTCGGGTTTCTTTTTCCATGGATGTTACAGCAACACCCTCCATGCCGCAGGGGTTGATCCACCTAAATGGTTCCAGGGATAGATTTACATTCATGGAAAATCCGTGAAAGGAGATCCCGTGGCGGATAGCAATCCCCACACTCCCCAACTTGCGGTTTTCGCACCATACGCCTCTGTTTTTCCGGTTCCTTTTTATTTCAATTTTGAATTCTGCTGCCGTCTGAATCATGATCTCTTCCAGATTATGGACATATTGCCGAACATCAAGCCGTTTTCTGTGAAGGGAAAAAACAGGATAGACCACAAGCTGCCCCGGGCCGTGGTAGGTGATGTCCCCACCCCGCTCTGAGGAAAACAGCTGAACCCCTTTTTCCTTTAAAAAGGATTCCGATACCTTTAGATTTTTTATACCCCCATGGCGGCCCAGGGTAAATACCGGAGGATGCTGCCCCCACAGCACAAAGTTTTTTTGGGCAGAGCCCTTGTTCAGACTGGAAACAATCCGTTTCTGAAGGAGACTCGATTTCGAATATTCCATCAGGGAAAAATTTATAAAGTACCATGGGGTAAAATGCTTTTTATTGGTCATGCCCGTTGAATTCCACTTCCTCAACCTGATAAACATGGTTTTCTGGCAGCGCCAACTTCATCCAGCCGTTTGACCTTGCTTTTTCCAGGGGCATCTCTGAGTAAATCAGGGGAAGAGACTGCTTCTTCTGCAATTTTCTCCATGGCCATTATAAAGCGGTCGATTTCTCCCTTGGATTCGGTTTCTGTGGGTTCCACCATTATGGCGCCTTTGACAACCAGGGGAAAGTAGGTTGTAGGGGGGTGAAATCCAAAATCGATGAGACGTTTTGCCATATCAAGTGTACTGATTTTATTTACCTGCTGGAACTTGTCGGAAAATACACATTCGTGCATGCACCTGCGGTCATAGGGAAGATGGAATTTTTGTTTAAGCCTTTCCTTAATATAATTTGCATTTAATACGGCCAGCCGGCTTGCTTTTTGTAAATTTTCTCTGCCCAGACTAAGGATATAGCTGACAGCCCGAATCATAATCCCTACATTTCCGAAAAAAGTATGAAGTTTTCCAATGGAATCCGGAAAATCATCCCCCAGGGAATATATACCACCCGCCTGAATCACCCTGGGAACCGGAAGAAAGGGTTCCAGGTGCTTTTGAACAGATACAGGTCCTGCCCCGGGGCCCCCTCCACCATGGGGAGTTGAAAAAGTCTTGTGAAGATTCAGGTGGAGCAGATCAATTCCGCAGGCCTTCATGTCCACAATACCCATCACCGCATTCATGTTTGCACCGTCTCCGTATACCAGCCCCCCTTTATCATGGACGATTTGTGAAATCTCCTGAATATTTTCTTCAAAAAGGCCAAGGGTATTGGGGTTGGTAATCATGATCCCTGCGGTATCTTTGTCCATGACAGCAGCCACAGCCTCCGGGGTCAAAATTCCCAGATCACCGGTTTTAACAGGAACAGTGGTGTACCCGCACAAAGCCGCGCTGGAAGGGTTTGTTCCGTGGGCTGTATCCGGTATAATAATTTTGGATCTGGGAGAGTTTTGCTTTTTATGGAAGGCACGGAAGATGAGCATTCCGCAGAGTTCACCCTGGGCTCCGGCAGCGGGTTGAAGTGTAACAGCATCCATCCCTGTGATATTTTTAAGAAATTTTTCCAAAAGAAAGATTAATTCCAGAATTCCCTGGGCATTCTCTTCAGGGAGAAGAGGGTGCGCCCCTGAAAAACCTGGGAGAGAGGCCTGTCGTTCATTGGTTTTAGGATTATATTTCATGGTGCAGGAGCCAAGGGGATACATTCCGCTGTCAACACCAAAATTCCACTGGGACAGCCGCGTAAAATGCCGGATTACATCAACCTCACTTAGATCCGGGAGTTCAGGGTCATCCCGGGTCAGACCTTTTTTTAGTGGAGATCGGGGAACATCCTTTTCCGGCATGGAATATCCAATTCTCCCCTTTTTGCCAACTTCCCAAATTAATGGTTCACAAAAAATCAAACCGGTTGTTCCTGCAACCTTGGTCATTTTGTCACCTTTTCTATAAATTCATCCATCTCCTGCCTGGTTTTGCATTCTGTTACGCAGAGGAGATAATGTTCCTTTAGTCCCTGGAAAAAATTTGAAAGGGGGATGCCGGCAATGATTTTTTCCTGGATCAGTTTTTTATATTTCTTCTCAAATCCATCTTCAAATTTTACCACAAATTCATTAAAAGTGGGTGATGAAAAGGGGATAATAACACCTTTTTGCTCCAGTCCTTTTTTTAGATATTCGGCTTTATCATGATTCAGCAAGGCGAGTTCCTTTATTCCCGTTCCGCCCACCGAAGCCATGTAGATTAAAGCCCGAAGAGCACAAAGGCTGCTGTTAGTACATATATTAGAGGTCGCTTTACCTCTTCGGATGTGCTGTTCCCGGGTGGCCAGGGTTAAAACAAATCCGGTTTTCCCATCTTTGTCCTTTGTTTTTCCCACAAGTCGTCCTGGAATGCTTCTAAGATAGTCCCGTCGGCATGTTAATATCCCGAGGCCGGGTCCGCCAAAGGAAAGTGGTATGCCGAGACTCTGGCCTTCCCCGCAGACAATATCCGCCCCCTGGTCTCCAGGGGGTTTTAAAAGACCGAATGCAATCGCTTCGGTGAAACAGGCTATAAAAATAGTTTTTGCGCCATCAATCTGTTTTGGGACATCTTCCAGGTTTTCAATGCATCCGAAAAAATTGGGTGACTGAATTACCACGGCTCCCAGATCATCAATATCCCCTATTGTGCGAATATCGGTGAGCCCATTTTTTTGATATGGCAATTCAATGATTTGACAATCTGTTGGAGCAAGGTATGTGGATACAACCTCCCTGTAGAGAGGGTGAACCAGTTTAGATATCGCAATGGTCTTTCTCTTTTTAATCCTGACGGCCATCAGTAATGCCTCGGCAAGGGCAGATGCTCCGTCATACAGGGATGCATTGGAAATATCCATCCCCAACAGCTTTGTAATGAGGGTTTGGTATTCATAAATTGCCTGGAGGGTTCCCTGGCTTACTTCCGGCTGATAAGGGGTATAAGCGGTGGAAAATTCGGATCGGCCCATAAGTGAAGAGATCGTTTCCGGAATGTAATGGAGATACCGCCCCGCTCCCAGGTAATTTTGACTCCAGGAAGATATCATTTTTTCGGCAAGGCGATCCATCTCTTTGTTTAAGCGCCATTCAGTATAGGGGCCGTCAATGGTAAAATCTTTCTCCATCCGGCATCCCCCGGGGATCATGGAAAATAATCCTTCCAGACTCTCCTCCTTAACAACGGAGAGCATCTCCTTAATCTCTTCGGGTGTGTGGGGAAAATATCTCATGGAGCCATCCCCTTAAGATATTTTATATACGCATCTTTTTTAAAAAGTTCTTTTAGCTGGGAAGGATCAGAAGGTGAGATCTGAATCATCCATCCTTTTTTGCAGGGGCTGCTGTTCACAAGCTCCGGTGTCTCCTCAAGATCCCGGTTAACAGCCGTTACTTCGCCGCTTACAGGGATGTATAATTCCGAAACCGCCTTAACTGATTCAACGGTTCCAAATTCATCTCCTTTATTAAAATGATCACCCACAGAAGGGAGTTCTACAAAAACAATCTCTCCCAATTGATCCTGGGCATAGTCATTGATACCTATTTTTACAATATCTTCAACCTGGGCAAGCCATTCATGATTTTTTGAATAAAAATAATCTTCAGGCAGATCCAATTCTAAAATTTCTTTCATGCTGTTCTCCTTTACCCGGCCATCGCCGATTTTTATTACTGTATGTTTTATCCCTTTTGATTCAAAGCCCTTATGACTTGCCATTATCACAGTCAATCCCTGATCCACGCATAAGCGGACAGCCATATCTTCCACCAGCCGGCAGCTTTTAGCATCAAGGGCGCTTGTCGGCTCATCCAAAAGGATTATTTCAGGGGAAAGCAAAAGTCCCCTTATAAAACAGATTCTCTGAAGCTGACCCACCGATAAATTTTTAGCATTGGCATCAAGATTTACTCCTGTTAAACTAAAATCATCAAGAAACATTAAAAGTTTCTTATCCCCTGGTGGAGCAAGGTGCCGGTTGTTTTTAAAGGAAAATGGAAAAATAAGATTATCCCGAACCGGGGCATCAATGGCAAGGGGGGTCTGCTGTATATATAGAATCGATCTCCTTAAGGCAGGGGGATGGTATGATGATACAGGCTTTTCTTTAAAAAGAATTTCACCCCCGCATGGTTCCTCCAGCCTGGTCATCAATCTGAAGAGGGTCGATTTTCCTGATCCTGAATACCCTTTAAGCAAATAAAAAGAACCCCCGTTCAATCCCATGGAGAGGCTTTTAAAAAGGGTTTCACCGCTGGAGTAGGAGAATGTTACATTATCAAATTTAATAATATTTTGTTTCTGCATGGGAAAATGACAGGTCAGAAAAAAAGAATTATACCTGTTGTCTGTTTTAAAAGGAAAATGTCCAAAAAATCATGCGTAAAATGCTGTTTTTACCCAGCAGTGTCCGGTTAGAATTTTGCGTGAGGGGAGTTTAATTGTTTTTGTAGCGTATTTAATAAATTTCGTAGAATTTCTTAGTGCAGCGTAGCCAAAAAATTGCGATTGTTTGAGTGAGGCACGAGCGAGTTTCGCAATTTTGGCGGAGCAAACTTAGAAATTCAAGAAATTTATTCGCAATAGCGGAAAAAACAATTAAACTTTCCGTATTTTTCTTGCAATTTTCTAACCGGACAATACTGGTTTTTACCGAGGTTTGTTACAAAAAGATTAGTTCAAGAATTAAATACTGTAATATTGACTCGGCACATGAATTCGTGGACGATTCGCCTTTTTAAGCCCAAGAAAATCATCCCCTATGAGAAGACGCATAATATTTGCGGCACCTTCGCCGGTTTGATAAAGCTTGGAATCTCTGTAATACCGCTCAATGGGGATTTCCAGGGAATAGCCCATTCCTCCATGAATCTCCATGGCCATTCCAGCCACTTTCACCACAGTTTCACCGGCAATATATTTCCCCATGGCAATCTCCCTGGTAAAGGGCTTTCCCTGATCATTAAGCCAGGCCCCCCTTCTCACCAGCAGTCTGGCCGATTCTGTTAAAGAAGCCATTTCAGCTATGGTTGCCTTGATTAATTGAAAACTGCTTATCGGTTTTCCAAACTGAACCCTTTTATTTGCATACTCTATTGAAGCATCAAGGCACGCCTGGGACAATCCCACAGCTCCGCTTGCCACGCTGATACGCCCCCTGTCCAGGGCGGTCATTGCTACCACAAACCCTTTTCCCCATTGACCCAGAAGATTCTCTTTGGGAGCCTTTACATCCTTTAGATGAATTTCTGCTATGGGTGATGACTTATCCCCCAGTTTTGCCGTCTCCCTGGTTGTCCATCCAGGTTGATCAGTATCCACCACCACGGCGCATAAACCTTTATGTTTAAGATCCCTGTTAAATGTTCCATAGACTATGGCGGTATCTGCCACTGTTCCGTTTGAAATCCATGTTTTATTCCCGTTAATCAGGTAATGATCTCCGCAATCTTCAATAATAGTCTCAATCGCGGCGATATCAGAGCCTGCATTCGGTTCTGAAAAGCATGTGCATCCGATTCTTTTTGCAAGAACAAGATCCTTGATATATTTTTCTCTTACCTCTTTGGTTCCCCATTCCATCATTGTATACGGGACAGTCATCCCCTGCAGATTAAACAGGGAACGGAGTCCTGAGTCGATTCTGGCGATCTCCTCACAGACCACCGAATGAGCCAGAAACCCCAATTCTGACCCACCATATTTTAAAGGAAAAGCACATCCAAATAAACCGAGCTCCCCCATTTTTTCTGCAAGATCCCTTTTAAACGTCTCTTCAGCTACCTTTGGCTCTATCTCTTTTAGTGCAAATCTGCGAGCCTCTTTTTGAAGTGCTGTCTGTTCCTTTGTTAAGTCGAAATCCATTTATGCTTTCCCCTTTCTATGAGAACAATCTATAGATAAACAAATAGGTGATTAAAGATTTTACGGGTTTTCATACCCTTGACATAAAGAATCAAACTCCCCTGGGGAGATGAAGAATCTTGATTTATTGGTACATTACATTTATTAAACATAATATACTTACATTTTACAAATTTATATTATAATTTAGCAACATATAATAACCATAATAACCTATGAAAAAAACTCAATTCTTAAATATAATCGATACAGATGTTTTAGTTGTTGGAAGTGGGGGAGCCGGACTTTTTGCAGCCATCGCAGCAAAAAAGGAAGGTGCAGACGTGCTGGTGGTGGGAAAAGGAAGACCGGGACGGGCCAATAATACTGCTATTTCAGGGGGAGTTTTTGCCGCTGTTACAGGCTCCAAAGGCACCCGGGATACAGACAGCCTTCATATCAGCGATACACTTGCCGGCGGAAGGTTCATAAATAATCCAGAAATGGTTTCAATCATGGTAAAAGGGGCTTCCGAACAGGTTGAAAACCTCTTAAAGTACGGAGTTTATCTCCAGCGGAAAGAGGGGAAGGATTTCTGGGTAATCCATGTCCCCGGCCACAGTGTCCCCAGGCATCTCTTTACAAAAAATAGTTTTGGAACCGATTTTACCATTCCCATAGCATCCTTTGCCTGCAAAAAGAATATAAAATTTCTTTCCAGAGTTTTTGTGGAAAGGCTTTTAAGGGGGGCAAATGGTGAAATCAGAGGAGCACTGATTTGTGATCCCGATAAAAAGGGGCTTATTCTTGTTAACGCAAAAGCTGTGGTTTTAGCCACAGGGGGCGCCGGGAGAATTTATTCAAGAACCAACAATGCCCCTGGCTCCACAGGGGATGGATATTCCCTTGGCTTACGTCTTGGGATACCCCTTATAGATATGGAGTTTGTTCAGTTTTATCCCACCCTTCTTTTTGAAGAGGGCCTTCCAAACAGTCTTGTTGCCTATGAAGTTTTTATTTTTAGAGGAAATGCCAGACTTTTTAACTCCATGGGGGAAGACGTGGCTTTGCGCAATAATATAACAGACCCTTCTTCCATGACCAGAGACATGCTCACAAGAGCTATTGCCACTGAAGTCATGAATGGAAGGGGCGTAAATGGGGGAGTGATCCTTGATGTGTCACAGATTCCTGCGAAGAAATTAAAAAAATATCAGCGGTTTTTGCCGAAAAGCCTTAAAGGGAGAACCCGCTTTGTAATTTCACCTGCTGTGCACCATTGCATGGGGGGACTTTTGGTCAGCCCCAAAGGTGAGACAAAAATAGAAGGTCTTTATTCCGCAGGAGAGGTAAACGGAGGCGCCCATGGGGCCAACAGGCTGGGGGGCAACGCCCTCACCGAAACCTGGGTTTACGGCAACCTCACTGGTGTTCTTGCAGCCAGGTTTGCACAAAAGAATCAAATGCCGGCGCAGGGGGAAGATATTGATAATATTTACCGGGAAATAGGAAAAAATTTTGCCGGTAACGGCTCAGAGTCTATCCCATCCATTGGCCGGGAGTTAAAAGATTCCATGTGGCAAAATGGAGGGATAATACGGACGGAAGAAAGCCTGACAAGCCTTGTTAAAACCATAACCGGTCTTAGAGCCAGGCTTAATTTATGCGCGGTAGAAAATTACAAAGATCTTGTTAAAAAGCTGGAGCTTAAAAACATGCTCCTGGTGGGAGATGCCATAGCCCAATCCGCACTAATAAGACAGGAGAGCAGAGGCGCCCATTTTAGAGCCGATTTTGCAGATGAAGGTGGTGATGAGTGGATTAAAAATATAGCCGTCAGGCCTGACGGGCAAAATTAGAATTTACTTTAATTATATTCAGCGTTTCTATTCTACTTTGTAACTATTCAGCGAATATGTACGGCAACAGGTATAATAGGAAATTATGAGTGTTCAAGTCCCCCTAATTACGATCTGCTTTATAATCATCGATATTTTTTAAGGAGATCAAGCACATAATCAATATCAAATTCCGTATGATCTGCGGTTATCTGGAACCTGATCTCTTCATCACCCCTGGGTACAACAGGAAAATTTAATCCAGTAGCCAATATTCCATTTTCAGCGAGATATGCCACAAGCTCAGATGTCTTTTGAGTTTCCCTCACCATAAGGGGTACCACGGGATGGTCACCCTTAATCGTCTCATATCCCGATTCAATTAATCCGGTTTCAAATTTTTTTGTCATTTTGTGCAGATGTTTTAATATTGTTTTACCTTCAGCCCCATTGAGAATATCAATTGCTTTTTCTGCGGCTGCTGCCTCAGCAACGGTAATCGGGTTTGAGTAGATATAAGTTGCCGCAGTTTCCCGCAGATACTGAATAACTGCAGATGATGCAGTAACATAACCGCCATTGACTCCAAACCCTTTTCCCAGTGTTCCGATAAGAATATCAGCTTTTGAACCTGTATATTCCTCGGTGCCCCTTCCTGTTTTTCCCAATGCACCCACGCCATGGGAATCATCAACAATGGTAATGATCCCTTCTTCAAAATCACCTTCGTATTTACTGCATGTTGCCGCAAGTTCATTAAGGGGGCAGATATCTCCCCTCATACTAAAGACACCGTCGGTGACAACAAGTACTCTTTTACCCCGGCCAACTGCCTCTTCAAGCCTTGTCTGGAGATCAGCCATGTTATTATGCCTGTATATGAATTTTTCCCCGGGCATTGAGAGCCGCATCGCCTGAATAATACAATTGTGATTCAGCTCATCACTGATAAATATAGTCTCTTTGGTGGTTAAAGGAGCGATAACTCCAAGGCTCGTGGCATAGGCGGAATTGAAAATCATTGCTTTTTCCCGGCCATGAAATTTTGCCACTTTCTCTTCCAAAAGGATATGGGCTTTATATGTTCCGCTGATGAATCTGACGCCTCCAGGTCCCGCCCCAAACTGCCGGGCCGTCTCTTCTTCAGCCTTAATTACATCTTTACAAAGAGACATCCCCAGGTAGGAGTTGGAATTCATTCTAATAAATTCTTTGTTCCCTTTCCCTTCGATAAAATAACGGGGGCCCTTTTTCCCATTTGCCGGTTTTAACCCGATGATAACTGTCTCTTTTCCTTTTGCAGTACCCTTTTTTTTAAGAAGATCGACCTCCTTATTTAACAGGATATTTAATTTTTTTACAGACATTTATCCTCCCCAAAGCAATAGACTGAGCTATAGATTTTTCGTAGCTGTTCAGCTAATATGTACGGTGTATTTTAAATCAGCGACGCTGAATAGTTAAGTTTTTTTTGATAAAATCGTTAACATCTCCCTGGTCATCGATTCAAGATCAAAATCAGGCTTCCAGCCCCATTCTTCACGGGCGGCGCTGTCATCCATTTTATTCGGCCATGATTCAGCAATGGCCTGTCTGACGGGGTCAATATCGTAATCAATGGTGAATTCAGGTATCTGTTTTTTGATCTCATCAGCGATTATTTCGGGGTCAAAGCTCATGGCAGCCAGGTTATAAGCGTTTCTATGTTTTAATTTTTTCGGATCAGCTTCCATGATGGAGATGGCCGCCTTAAGAGCATCGGGCATATATATCATATCAAGATATGTCCCGGGTTTAAGATAGCAGGTATATTTTCCATGTTGAATTGCTTTGCAGTAAATATCAACAGCATAATCTGTGGTTCCGCCCCCCGGAGGAGTTTCACTGGAAATAATGCCGGGATATCGTACACCCCGAGCATCCACACCAAATCGATGAAAGTAATAATCAGACAACAACTCTCCTGAAACTTTTGTAACCCCATAAATTGTATTTGGGCGCTGGATTGTCTCCTGGGGCGTATTATCCAGCGGGGTCGAAGGACCAAAAGCACCAATGGAACTGGGTATAAACACGGCGCAGTTAAATTCCCGTGCAACTTCCAACACGTTGTAGAGTCCATTGATATTAATATCCCATGCCAGTTGCGGATTATTTTCAGCTATCGCGGAAAGTATCGCTGCCAGATGATAAATTGTATCAATTTTATATTTTTTAACCACTTTTACGATGGTTTTAATCCGGGTGCAATCGATGAAATAAAATGGTCCGGAATTCAGTAAAGTTTCACCTGGTTTGGTTTTGTGCCCTGTGGCAACAACATTCTCATTACCATAAAGCTTCCGCAGAGCCATGGTCAATTCCGAGCCTATCTGACCGGCGGCGCCGGTAATTAAGATATTTTTCATTCTGGTCTCCAGGATTTAATAAAGGCAGCAGTGTCCGGTTAGAATCTTGCGTGAGGGGAGTTTAATTGTTTTTGTAGCGTATTTTTCTCGCAATTTTCTAACGGACACTACCGGCTAAGACTATAAATAGGAGGCTGGCCGAGAATAGCAATTTTTTTCAAAATCAAGGCCTGCTCAAAAAATTACCGCAGACATATAGTTGATATTTCGAGGATAATTTTTTGAGCATAACGCAGAGTTTGGGAAAAAGGGCATTTTCGGACAGCCTCCTATGCCCCATCCATTATAAAATAATCTGAAATAACCCCCATAAACGGATTATAT
>CAZNFB010000068.1:0-11229 GCA_964572105.1 uncultured Desulfobacteraceae bacterium | reverse complement strand
ATGGGTCAAAAGACAAGCTATTTCGTTCAACTTATAAAATTTTCGTTCCTAAACTCCCTATCTTAAATCGGCGATGCTGAATAGTTACGAAAACAAAAGGATTTATTTATGAAATTAACTCTTGTGGGAACAGGATATGTGGGTCTTGTAAGCGGGACCGGTTTTGCAAATCTTGGTAACAATGTAATCTGCCTTGATGTGGACAATACAAAGATTACCTCTTTGCAAAACGGAAATATAACCATATATGAGCCTGGCATGGGCGAAATTTTCAGAAGAAATCTGAAAAATGGGAGACTCAAGTTTACCACAGATACAAAAAAAGCGATCCAGGAATCTGATATTATTTTTATTTGCGTGGGTACACCTTCCAATGAAAATCAAGAAGCAGATTTAACCGCAGTAAAAGAAGTTGCCAAATCGATTGGGATGTATATGAATGATTATAAGGTCATTGTAAACAAAAGCACAGTCCCTGTTGGTACTGCTGACCTTGTAAAAAAAGTCATCCTTGAAAACCAGACCCGGAGCATTAAATTTGATGTTGTTTCAAATCCTGAATTTTTAAGAGAAGGAGCAGCAATAAAAGATTTTGAAAATCCAGACAGGATTATACTCGGAACTGACAGTGAAAAAGCAGGCAAAATAATGTCTTCGCTTTATAGTTCAGTTGCAAGAACAGACCGGCCCATAGTGGTAACAGGTATTAAAAGTGCTGAACTTATAAAATATGCAAGTAATTGTATGCTTGCAACCAGAATCAGTTTCATGAATCAACTTTCACATCTTTGTGAAAAAACAGGTGCTGACATAAAAGATGTTTCAAGGGGTCTGGGGCTTGACCGGAGAATTGGCTCACGATTTCTTCACGCAGGAATTGGTTACGGGGGAAGCTGTTTCCCCAAAGATGTCAAGGCGCTGATAGCTACTCTAAAGAAGTATGGCTGTGATGCAGATTTGTTTGAGTCTGTCCATAGAATTAATGAAAAACAGAAAATTGTTGTGGTGGACAAATTGAAGGGCGCAATCGATATTAAAGGGAGTACCATCGCCCTTTGGGGAATTTCCTTTAAACCCAAGACAGATGATATAAGGGAAGCGCCATCCATTGAGATTATAAAAAGACTCCAGGAAATGGGGGCAAGGGTTCGTGCATTCGATCCTGTGGCAGTTGATAATGCAAAAAAAATATTAAAAGATGTTGAATTTCTTGATGACCCCTATGAAACCATACGGGACTGTGATGCACTTATCATTGTAACCGAATGGGATGAATTCAGGAATCTTGATATGAGGGCGGTGAAAGTCCTTTTAAAAAGACCCATTATCGTAGATGGCAGAAATATTTATGATCCTGAAGAGCTCAACGAGCTGGGGTTTAAATATTTCGGAATTGGGCGGTAAAAAAAATAGATATGCTGTAAATTTGTTGATCAGATTAGAGTCGTATGGAAATTTACTCTAATTTATGGTGAGGATCATCTCTTCTTAATTTTCTGTTGTTTCCCTGACGATATGTAAAGCCAAGGCTGTCTAAATATTTCATAACAGGGACGGCCGTGTGCCAAATTTTAAAACAGGGTAATTATATGGAAGTCTATATTTAAAAGTTACACTTTGAGTTACAATTTTTTATGATGGGTGTGAGGAAAAATATGAAAGATAAAACAGTTAATGGTAGTCAGGTGATTATTTCCCATGTTGCGCTGCCTGAGGATGCCAATCCTTCGGGTATGGTTCATGGTGGGGTTATAATGAAACTTATTGATAATGCTGCAGGGGTTGTTGCCATGCGGCATACGCGACGTAACGCTGTAACTGCTTCCATTGACAGGCTGGATTTTCACAATCCTGTTTTTGTGGGGAATCTTGTAATAATTAAAGCAAGTATTAATATGGTTTGTAAAACATCTATGGAAATTGGGGTTCGGGTAGAGGCAGAAGATCTTATGACCGGTGAAGTCAGTCGGACAGCTTCGGCATATTTAACTTTTGTTGCTCTGGGTAAAAATCACAGACCTGTGGAAGTATCACCCGTTATCTTTGAGTCTGATGATCAAAAAAGGCGGAACCGTGAGGCCTCAAAACGGCGGGCGCAAAGAATCGCTGAAAAAAACAGTTGATAGTAGTATCATTAAGTATTTTATTGATAAATATAATCGTTATGGAAATTAATTAAACCACTATGTTTTTGTCAGGATAAAGCATTTTAAGGAAATTTTTTAATTTTTACCTGGGGCATTTACGCGGCTAAAAAAGCAATTGTTCTATTCTGTTTTTGTTGGTTTAGGTTTTTGTTTTGTTTTTTTTTTTTTTAAACATATCTTATCTTTTCTTACAAAAGCACAAAGATTGGGATTATGGTATTCCTTGCAGTTTAATGGATTATACAGTGGGCATTCTGGATTCTTTTCAGACATAAATTAAATATTCCTCCGTTTTATTGCAGGGGTTCAGGGGTATAATTTTTCTGAATTATAGTTGTCAGGTAATTTTACAGGCACCCCCCTCTATATCCCTCTATATGGATTGTAAGATAATAACCCGATGTTAAAATTTGTCACAAGCCCAGAGGGAGGAAGGCGTATTTTAATACTCCGACGACCGATAATCCAATGAAATTATTTGTGAGATGGTCTATAAAATTTAAAAATTTCGCACAGACGCCTGACTAACCAAGCATACCAAAAAAAATGAAATTTTACAAGAAGATTATGCTCTAACGTATGATAAATATGTTCGGCTTAAACATTGATGAGCGAATCCTTAGGAAATAATCCTTGAAACATTTAATCTGTTTATCGATTTTTGTAAATGGGGTGCCTTGAAAAATTATGCCTGACATGCTTAATTCGCAGACAAAGCTCAAGAAAGTCCTTAAACTTCGTGATGTCTATGCCATAGCAACAGGTACCACATTGAGTGCAGGTTTTTTCCTTCTTCCCGGACTTGCTGCCCTTGAAGCTGGTCCGGCCATTGTTCTTGCATATCTTTTAGCAGTCATTCCAATAGTCCCTGCCATGTTCAGCATCATAGAGCTTGCCACTGCAATGCCAAGGGCCGGGGGTGTTTATTATTTTCTGGACAGGACTCTTGGCCCACTTTTTGGAACAATAGGGGGTCTGGGGACATGGCTGGCACTTATTTTAAAAGTATCTTTTGCTCTTGTGGGGATGGGGGCTTACCTGGCACTCTGTTTTCCCGATTTATCCATAAAACCCATTGCAATATTTCTTGCTCTTGCCCTTGGAGTTTTGAATTTTTTTGGTACCCACAAAAGCGGAAAATTGCAGGTTGTAATGGTCTTTTCCCTCATAATAATACTTATATTCTTTGTGGCGGTGGGTATACCGAATATTGAGCCGATAAATTTTCAGGGTTTTTTTAACGCAGGATATTCATCAATTCTTTCCACCGCAGGGCTGGTCTGTATAAGTTATGTGGGAATTACAAATATAGCCAGTCTGTCTGAAGAAGTCGAGAATCCAGAAAAGAACCTTCCTGCAGGGGTTATTCTTTCAATATCAACTGCTTTTATGATATACGGACTTGGTACCTTTGTTATGGTGGGGACTCTGCCCCCGGGAGAGCTTGCAGGAAATTTTACTCCAGTTGCGGCCTCAGCAAAAACATTTTTTGGTGATTATGGCCTGATTATTGTGTCTGTGGCAGCCCTTCTTGCTTTTACTTCTGTTGCAAATGCTGGAATAATGAGTGCATCCCGTTATCCCCTTGCCATGGGAAGGGATAAAATTTTATCCCCCCGTTTTGATAAACTCAGCAGATATGGTACGCCCCATCTCTCCTTAAGCATAACAGTCTGCGCGATTGTTATGATTCTGTTATTTCTTGATCCTGTAAAAATAGCAAAACTGGCCAGTGCTTTTCAGCTGCTGATATTTGCTTTTATTTCCCTGGCGGTCATTGTCATGCGTGAAAGTAGAATAGAATCTTATGACCCTGGCTACAGGTCTCCTTTTTATCCATGGATGCAGATATTCGGTATTATTTGTCAGTTTATTTTTATTGTTGCAATGGGGTCGGTAACAATATTATTTTCTCTTATTTTAATAATAGTTGGGGGTTGCTGGTATTTTTATTATGTAAGGAGAAAAGTGACCAGAAATGGTGCAATATATCATGTTTTTGAACGTCTTGGCCGATTTCGTTATGAGGGTCTTGATCGTGAGTTAAGGGGTATTTTAAAAGAAAAAGGTCTCCGTGAAGATGATCCCTTTGATGAAATTATAGCACGAAGTCATGTTATGGATATTGACCGTGACACGAAATTTGAAGATATTGTGCTCCGTGCAGCAGTACATTTATCCAGGGTTACAGGGATGGATAAAGAAAAAATAAGCAAGCAGTTTCTTGAGGGAACAAGAATCGGAGCTACCCCTGTAACCCATGGGATGGCTCTTCCCCACTTCAGGGCGGAGGGTATTCTTCAGGCAGAGATGGTGCTCGTGAGGGCTAAAAAAAAGATCGTTATACTTTTTAATAATCCCTTGAAGGATTTCCAGGAAGATGTTGCCAGGGTCAGTGGAATATTTTTTCTTGTCAGTCCTGAGGATAATCCAACCCAGCATCTTCGCATTCTTGCCCAGCTTGCAGAGAGGGTAGATTCGGAAAATTTTTATACTCTCTGGCTCAGTGCAGAAAATGAAGATAAAATCAAAAAAATATTCATGGCTGATAAATTATTTGTAACATTTTTTGTGCGCAATTGCCTGCCAAGCGGCGTTATGATAGGTTCTCGAATTAAAGATCTAGATTTTCCCGAGGGGTGCCTTGTTGCTGTGGTACATCGAAAAAGGGAGACTATTTTTCCAAAGGGGAATACCATTTTGCAGAATAACGACCGACTCACTGTAATTGGAAATTTAGCAGATCTTGACAAGGTTAAGAAAATTTATAAAACAGAATTTGAAATATGATATTAACCAAACTAAAATTGTTTTTTTCGTTTGGTTACTATCATATTCTTCTTTACTATCTCTTCTATACGTTTAAGGAGCCTGCCATAAGATCACCCACGGCTTGGGAAAATTTTGCGGGGTTTAACACCTTGTTCCCTTCACTTATCAGAGCTATATCGAATAAAAGTCCGCTGTAATCCTTTAATACAGGATCTCCAGGATCTTTTTCAAAAAGGGTCTTCATTTTTTCCATCAGGGGATGATTCATGTTTATCTCAAGTACTCTTTTTATCTCCGGTGATTTTTGTCCGGTGGCTTTGACGATTTTTTCCATATATGCACTCATGTCTTGAGTATCACCGGAAAGGCAGGATACAGATTCTTTTAAGCGGGTGGAAGGCTTAACTTCCTTGATATTATCCTGCAGCGTTATTTTTATAAAATTGAACAAAGATGTATATTCATCTTTTTTAGCGTCATCAATTTTGTCTAACTCAAGATCTCCTTTTTCTGCGCTTTTTATTTTTTTCCCGTCATACTCAGTAAGAGCCTGAACAACCCATTCATCAATCGGGTCGGTCATCAGCAACACTTCAAAATCTTTCTCTTTTAAAAGCTCCAGATGGGGACTGTTCATCAATGCGGTGAGGTTTTCCCCTGTAATGTAATAGATTTCTTCCTGACCTTCCTGCATATTTTCCACATATTCTTTTAAGGAGATCAGTTTTCCGTCTGATTTGGTTGTTTTGTATCTTGCCAGTTCTGCGATTTTAGTCTTATTTTCAAAATCTGAATGGATACCGATCTTTAGAACCTGGCCAAAGTCATTGTAAAATTTATCGTATGCCTCTTTTTCCATTGAATTTAAAAGATCAAAAATCTTTTTCACAAGATTTCTTCTTATGTTTCTGATAAGGCTGTTTTGCTGCAGTATTTCACGGCTCACATTAAGATCCAGATCAGGACAATCAACAACCCCTTTTACAAATTTAAGGTATTCAGGCATCAGCTCTTTACAGTCGTCCATTATAAAGACCCTGCGGCAATACAGGTGCATCCCGTGTTTTGCATCGGGATAATACATATCCAGCGGGGCGTTTGATGGAATATATAAAAGCGCACTGTATTCTATTGTACCTTCAAGTTTTAAATGGAGGCGCTCGGCTGGAGAATTCCAGTCATGGCTTATATGCTTATAAAATTCTTCATATTCTTCATCTGTGATTTCGGTTTTGTTTTTAAGCCAGATAGCCTTCATTGAATTAAGGGTCTCTTCCCGGATTACTTTTTTTGTTGTTTCTCCGGCGGGTTTACCATCTTTATCCAGAAGCTGCTCTTCTTTAGGTAATGGCTCATCCTTTTCCACATCCATGGCAATGGGATATCTAACGAAATCTGAATGTTTCTTTATAATCTGACGAATTGTCCATTCATCTGTAAAATCCTGACCATCTTTTTCCTTTTTTTTCAGATCAAGGATTATGGTCGTACCTCTTGTATCTTTTGGAACCTCTTCAATGGAATATGAGCCGTCACCATGGGATGCCCACTTTACCCCTGTATCTGATTCTGCTGTCTTTGTGATGAGAGTTATTTTATCTGCGACTATAAATCCGCTGTAAAAACCTATGCCGAACTTACCTATCAGTTCAGGAGTCAGGGTGTCCTGATTTTTTGAAGCCTCAAGGGCTTCCAAAAAAGCGGCAGTCCCGCTTTTTGCAATGGTTCCAATGTTTTCCATGACTTCATCATGGGTCATTCCTATGCCGTTATCTGAAATTTCCAGGGTCTGTTTTATCCCGTCAGGAACGATTTTAATTTTAAACTGGGAGTCATCTCCGAGGATCTTAGAGTCTGTCTGAGCCTTGAAACGTAATTTGTCTATCGCGTCTGAAGAGTTTGAAACCAATTCCCTTAGAAAAATTTCCTGGTTGGAATACATGGAATTTATAATAAGTTTTAATAATTGTTGAATTTCTGTTTTAAACTCATGAGTTTCTTTTTTGTTTTCCATTTACCATTATCTCCTGTGTGAGCATTTCATGTTAATGCAGATTTTTAAAAAGTTACTTAAATAATAATTACACCTGTTAACCTTGTCAATGGCAGGCAAGAAGAAAGATATAGAAGAGGCACAGGGATCATTATTATATTATTACCTTGACAAACTGCAGCAGGGTTTCATATGAGTAAAGGATGGATAAAAACAGGCTTTTGTGACTCTATTTTTTTACTGAAACCGGGCTGTTTTTTAAATGCTGCGATTTGCAATTGGATACTCTATATGAAAATTGTCCTTGTTTTCCCCCCTTTTTACCTGGATTCCATGTATAATTTACCCCCTTTGGGGCTGATTAACATTGCCACCATGGCCAAAAATCCGAACCGTGATATCATTATCCATGATTTTGTCCTGGCCATAAGGAATAAAAAAATAAAGATGAGCAGGACTATTTATGATGATTGTGCAAAAATAGTCCTTGGGGAGAATCCCGATCTTGTGGGGTTTTCCGCGCAGTGTACAACCTATCCCGGGGTAATAAGGATTGCCGAAAAAATAAAAAAAGAGAGTCCTGAAACAAAAATAGTTATTGGCGGACACAATGCCTCCTTTGTTGCCCAAGAGACCCTTGCCGGTTTTCCTTTTATAGATGCTGTTGTAAAAGGGGAGGGGGAAATAACCTTTCAGGAGTTGGTAACAGCCTATGAAAACGGATTGGATGAAGCAGGTGTGGCAGGGGTTACATACAGGTCCCATGGCAAAATTATACAGAATAAAGATCGCAAACTGATAGAAGTGCTTGATGATCTTCCCATGGCGGATTATAGTTTTGTTCGGCCGTTTTCGGAATATAGCGGGCTATGCGGGCTCCCCAGGAGTATTGCAATCCTTGAAGTTGGAAGGGGCTGCCCCCACAGATGTATTTACTGTTCTGAATCTGTAATGTGGCAGCAGAAGACAAGAACCTTCAGTATTAATCGTCTGGTAAAAGAGATGCGGCACCTCCATGAAAATTACAATGCCCAATGTTTTTTGCTGGCCTATGATCAATTTACTGCTAAAAAAAAATTTGTTGAAGATTTTTGCACTTTGGTAATAGAAGAAAAGCTGAATCATCTCCCATGGTACTGTATTTCCAGGCTCGATACTGTTGATCCCCCCCTTTTACGCAGAATGCGTGAGGCAGGGTGTGAATCGATGTGCTATGGAATAGATTCGGGTTCAAAAAAGACTCTGGCATTTATTCGAAAGAAGATTGATGAAGATATCCTTTATGAGCGTGTAAAAGAGACCACAAAGCAGGGTATTGTCCCCACCTTAAGTTTTATTATAGGTTTTCCCAATGAAGAAAAAGAAGATATTGATGCCACAATGCTCCTTGCTTTAAGAACAGGGGTTCAGGGAAACAGTAATCCTCTGGTACAAATGCCCACGGTTCTTCCAGGAACAGATCTCCATAAATTTTATAAGGATAAACTTGTCCGCGGGGTTGATACCTATTTTTCTCTGGGGCTTGAATTTGATAATGGGAGCCGTCTTGCTTTAGACGATAAAATAATAAATTCAGATCCGTCTCTTTTCAGCAGTTTTTATAATCTTGCCTGCCCTGGGCGCTCTCTTGAAGAACTTAATATTATTGCAAGCTATTTCCCTTTGATTATTAATCTGTACCCCAAGTCTTTTTTATTACTCACAATTGCGTTAAAAGAGTCTGCAAGTGATCTTTTCATCAAATTTTTTAACTGGATGGGGAGTAATCATTTACAGGGGAGGCCGCACCTGACCCATGGTGATTGCTTTAGAAATTTTTCAGAGTTTGCGGATCAGACTTTCAAAGGGAGTGGTATAAAAAAATGGAGCCATTTCCAGGAAATGGTAAAGTATGAAACAGTCTCCCTTAAGGCGGGTAAGTTTTCCCATACAAAACAACTCTGTTATACAGATCTCCCCCCTTCAAAAGAGATAATGCCCATGTTGAGGGAAAATGTAATCATATCAGATTTTGAGTATAATATTCGGGAGATAATTGAAGATTTAAATATGGGGATATTTAATAATCAATATGCTGCTGAATCTGTATCCCTTATTTTTCGTTTTGAAGATAATGAACTTGAGGTGACTGAAATTAACGACTTTGGGAAAGATTTTCTTGGTTTGTGTGATGGATCTGCCAGATTAAAAGAGATTGTTTCCACGCTCTATCCTGTTTACGGATCTGATATGGAGAGGAATGTTTTTGTTAAAGAGTGTGAGGAGGCCATGACAGGCTTGTCTGATTTAAGATTACTTCAGGTGTAATCTGATTAAACCTGAAGTGTACTTGTAACCAGCATAGCCAAATAGTTACATTTTAACTCTGATTTCTTTCAGCCGTTAAATCTTCAGTCTTTATACTGATTATTTAATGGCTTAAAATTATAGGAAAAAAAGGAGGTGAAAAAATGCTTAAGACAAAAAAAGTTGAAAAAAAAGTTTCTTCAGCTGCAAGTTGCCATGCTCCGTCATGTCATGCCCCTGCATGCCATGCTCCAGCGTGTCATTCGCCAGCGTGCCATTCACCGGCGTGTCATGCTCCATCATGCCATTCTCCAGCGTAACATTATGTTTTTTTTATGTGTAGGGGCGACCCTTGTGGTCGCCCTTATTTGGGGCAACCACAAGGGTTGCCCCTACTCGTGTTACAAGCATAAGGAATTATAGGTAATAATATGAATGTTATGACAAAAATATCTGATTTATCAATCCGGGAGTTACAGGCTTTGATTAAAGAAACAATGCTTGAGACATTAAAAGAATTCAGTATCCGAGAAATCGATGTTGAAGAGCAATCCGAGCTTGAAGAGATGTTTGGAAGTGTTCCACGCTCTGAAAAAATTGTGTATGAACGGAAAATACAGTTATGAACTGGAAGCTGAAATATACTAGTCAAGCTTTTAAATTTTTAGAAAAAACAGCACTTGAATCTATTGATCCTATAATTCGAAAAGCCATTGAAAAAGTGATATCCTTAGAAAACACAAACATTAATATTCGGAAAATGAAAGGGGAATGGAAGGCATTTTATCGAATACGCCAGGGCAATTTACGAATAATTATTAAATTTGAACCCGAAGATCTTTCTGTCTTGATTTACCGAATTGGATGGCGTGGAAATGTGTATAAATAACCGACACCCTTCAATAGGGGTAACCACAAGGCCCCCCCCCCTCATACGTGTTACGAAATTTCTTCTTTTAACATGCAGCAGGCGATTTTATACTCGGGAGTTCCGTCTTTTTTATAGATCAGGTTTTCCGGTTGAATAAGCTTGTTCATAACGCATCCCTCGGGTATATTTAATCCGAAAAGATGACTTTCGTTTATATTACCTGTTTGTTCCAGGTAATTTTCTTTTATAACCATACTATGCATGGGAAAATCTTCACACAAAGGGCATCTGTATACCCGGCCATTGGGAAATATAAAATAGTTTTCCGCAACATTCCCTGCGCATTCAAAGGTCTCCCCTTTGTTTAAGTAAACCTTTGGGTAGGTTACGGATATCCCGCTGGATGCAATATTCCTGGCTGTTTCCGGTATTATGTCAAGCCACCTGGATCTTTGAACCTGGAGGATCTTTTCCCCTGTTTTTGCATTCTTATCTTTTGCAGACTCCCCCCTTATGCCGAGGACCTGAATAAAAAATCTGTTAACCCCTAAATCATTTAAAAGGGGCCCCATCTGTTCAAGCTCATCTATGTTCAAACTGCTCACTGTATAGATAAGGCTTGTGCAGAATCCTTGTTTAACCGCTTTTTTTATTCCTTTTATACATCTGTCGTAACACCCCTTTCCCCGGATCATGTCATTGGTCTTTTTTGAAGCTCCGTCCAGGCTGAAACTTAAATAATCGAGGGTGTCGGGGGATGTTTTTGCGAGAAAATTATTAAACAGATATCCGTTGGTATCGACGGTTACAGAATTATACCCAAGGGCTTTGGCAGTTTCCACAGCCTTTGCAAGAGCAGGATGGAGGGTGGGCTCTCCCCCTAGAAAAATAATATTCTGATTTTTTTCTTTTGATGAAAAAATCTGCAGCCATGATTTTATGGTTGCAAAGGGGAGGGTCGTTGTCCCGTGCTGTTTTTTGTTGATATAGCAATGGGTGCAGTTTAAATTACATTGGGTGAGAATATGGAAAAAAAGATTAACAGAATCTTTTGAAAATGAGACTGTATTTTTTTTTATCTTTTTAACAGGTTTCATGTTCTTTGACCTTAGGAACGAAAATTTTATAAGTTGAACGAAATAGCTTGTCTTTTGGCCCAT
>CAZNFB010000067.1:4457-11364 GCA_964572105.1 uncultured Desulfobacteraceae bacterium | reverse complement strand
GAGGAAGTTATCAGAAAGACCGTAAAGAAATACCTGGAGATGGGCGATTACCAGGTGATAACCGCGGCCAATGGCCAGGAGGGTATAGAGGCCTTTCTCGAGGAAAGCCCCGACGTTGTTCTCACAGATTTGAAGATGCCTGGCATGGACGGACTGGCCGTGGTAAAGGCCATAAAAGAGCTGGATGAAGATGCTGAGGTGATCGTCATCACCGGTCATGGCGAGGTTGATGCGGCTGTGGCATCTCTAAAGCTGAGGGCCAGCGATTTTCTGCTGAAACCTGTGGATATAGAGGAACTCGAAAAGGTAGTGGCGCATTCTCTGGAAAAGCGGACTCTCAAGCGCCAGATCAAAAAGGCTCAAATCTTTAACCGGTCTATAATGGACTCTGCCACTGGTTTTTGCATTATTACATGTGATTATGACGGGAATATTATTTCCTGGAACAGGGGTGCGGTCATCATCATCGGTTACACAGAAGAAGATGCGGTCGGCAAGATGTATATCTCGGATATTTTTCCCAGGGACTTCGTGAAATCAGGAGCCCTGGACAAGATAGCAGATACGATATTGTCAGGAAAGAGATATGAGGAAGAGATATATCTAAAGAGAAAAAACGGTGATGTTTTTCCAGCAGCGTTAAATGCGTCCACGCTCAATGATGAGCATGGCATCTTCCTGGGGATGCTGGCCATTGTCCAGGATATCACCGATCGGAAACGTGCGGAAGAAGAACTCAGAAGAGCAAAAACAGCAGCTGAGGCCGCAAATATGGCAAAAAGTGAGTTTTTGGCCAACATGAGCCACGAGATACGGACACCCATGAATGGGGTTATCGGAATGACGGCCTTGACCCTTGATACCAGACTCACAGATGAGCAGCGGAAATACCTTGAGGTGGTTAAATATTCGGCGGATAATCTGCTGAAGATTATAAATGACATTCTCGATTTCTCCAAAGTTGAGGCGGGCCGTTTAGATATAGAGGAGATCGATTTTGGCCTGTGGTCCACAATCGATTCCATTATGAAACAAATGGCCTTTAAAGCCAATGCCAAAGGCCTGGAGCTGACTTATTACATTGGGCAGTCTGTCCCTGATGCGGTCATAGGGGATCCTGGCAGGCTGCGGCAGATTATCATTAATCTTTTGGGAAATGCAATTAAATTTACCGATGAAGGGGAGATATTCTTCCAGGTGAAGGTGGCAAAAGAGCTTTCCGATTCAGTGGAACTTCTTTTTTTTATTTCGGATACTGGTCTTGGCATACCAGAAGACCGGAGAAAAGAGATATTTAAAAGTTTTACCCAGGCAGACGGGTCCACCACCAGGAAATACGGAGGCACTGGTCTGGGTACTACAATATCAAAACAACTAATTGAGTTGATGGGGGGAAGGATCTGGATTGAAAATTCCAGGTTGTCCAGTCTCAATGAACAACAGGCAACAAACACTGGTCAATTAAAAATAAAAGATCAAAGCTCAAAACGGGGGCCAGGGACAACCTTTTCATTTACCCTTCGCCTTAATCTTCAAAAAGAGAAAGGTACTCCCATTTCACCTAACAACGCGGAGATCGACATTAAGGGGCTGAAAGTCCTTGTTGTGGATGACAACGACTTCAATCGCCTCATCCTAAGCACAATCCTTAAAAAGTGGGGAATTACCCCTGACAATGCTTCTTGCGGTGAGGACGCTCTGGAGGCCATGAGGATTTCTATTAAAGATAACACTCCCTATTCCATTATCTTTCTTGATTATCAGATGCCGGACATTGACGGCTTTTCAGTTGCAAAACAGATACAGGAAAAAGGCTGGTTAAAATATACACGGATTATCATGCTTACATCCATTGCGGAAAAAGGGCACGGCGCAACCTGCAAGGAACTCGGTATTTCTTCTTACATCTCCAAGCCGGTGAGCCAGGCTCTCCTTTTTGGTGCGATAGTAAAGACCATGGATGGTCATAAAAATCAAAATATCATTACCCTGCATACCATAAGAGAGGAAAAAAAAAGGCTTAAGATCCTCCTTGCAGAGGATAACAAAGTCAACCAGATACTGGCAAAAAAGCTCCTTGAAAAACATGGATATTCGGTTAAAATAGCTGGAAATGGTCTCCTGGCTGTTGAGGCTCTTGAAAAGGAAAGTTACGATTTGGTATTGATGGATATCCAGATGCCGGTAATGAGTGGTATCGAGGCCACAAAAAAGATTAGAAAAAGAGAGCGTGACCAGGCAATAACCGGGCATCCCTCCCGTATCCCCATAATCGCCATGACCGCCCATTCCATGAAAGGCGACAAGGAAAAGTTCATTAAAGAAGGGATGGATGACTATGTATCAAAACCCATAACACCAGGTGATCTTTTTGATGCAATAGATAGAATGTGTAAAAAATAAAGAGCGTCTGCATTAACAAATAATTTTGAAAAGTGAAGGATTATGAATATATTAATTTGTGGAGGGGCCGGGTATATCGGTTCCCATATGGCTAAAATTCTGAATAACAGGGATCACCGGATCACAATTTTTGATAATCTCTCCACAGGTCATAAGGAGGCTGTCAAATGGGGCCGGTTTGTTCAGGGTGATCTGTTAAGCACTGAAGATCTTGACAGGGTTTTTAATTCAGATAATTTTGACGCTGTAATGCATTTTTCAGCTAAATCCCTGGTCAATGAATCCATGGGTGACCCAGCGCTGTATTATCTAAATAATGTCTCTGGTACCATAAATCTCCTTGGGGTTATGAGAAAATATGAAGTTAAAAAATTTGTATTTTCATCCTCAGCAGCTACTTTCGGCAATCCTGTAAAGGATGTTATTGATGAGACCCACCCCCAGGTTCCCATGAATCCCTATGGTGAAACAAAATTAATGGTTGAAAAAATTCTTAAAGATTACGCATCTGCCTTTGATTTCAGTTCCGTCAGCCTCCGTTATTTTAACGCTGCCGGGGCAGATCCCCATGGAGAGATTGGTGAATCCCATAATCCTGAGACCCATCTTATCCCCAACGTACTCAGGTCTGTTTTAGACAAAAATATGAGATTAAAAGTCTTTGGGAAAGATTATAATACTAAAGACGGTACCTGTGTTCGGGACTATATTCATATTAATGATCTGTGCATGGCACATTTAAATGCGATTGAGTATATGGAAGGGAAAAAAGGTGCCCATGGTTTTAATCTGGGCAATGGCCGGGGGTTTTCCATTCTTGAAATCATCCGTGGTGCAGAAGATGTAACAGGGAATAAAATTGAATTTGATTATAAGCCCCCCCGCACAGGTGATCCGAAAATACTTGTGGCTGACAGCAGCCTTGCAAAAAATGAACTCGGTTTTAGCCCGGAATATACAGATATTGCAGAAATAATTCAAACAGCCTGGGTATGGCATCAAAACCAAAAATATTGAGACCTTAAGATAAAGATTTTGGGTGCGTTATCGCCGCCTGCGTATTATAATACACCTTCCTCCCTCTGGCCTTCCCAAAATCATTATCTTAAAGTCTATAACTATGCAGTTGCTACACTGATTTGATTATTTTTTCTGTTTCAATTGCTATTTTAAGCTCTTCGTCCGTGGGAATCACCAGGACTTTAACCTTGCTGTCGGATGAGCTTATTCCCCTCTCTTTTTTAGAGGGACTGATGTTTTTATCATGATCTATTTTAATTCCCAACCCCTCTAATCCTCTGCAGCACAGGTCGCGCACCAGGGAAGAATTTTCCCCTATTCCAGCAGTAAATATCACCCCGTCAAGGGTTCCCATGGCAGCGAAAAATGCCCCAATATATTTTTTTATTCTGTAAGTATATATTTTTAAGGCTGTTTCAGCCTTTTCATCACCCTGATCTTTTTTTTCTATGACCTCCCTCATGTCATTTGTGCCGCAAAGACCTTTAAGCCCGCTTTTTTTGTTTAGCAGTAAATTTATATCCCCGTATGACATCTTAAGGTGATCCGCCATGAAAAATAAAATAGCAGGGTCAATATCCCCTGAACGGGTACCCATAACCAGCCCTGCAAGTGGCGTCATCCCCATTGTTGTATCGATGCATTTCCCTTTTTTTACGGCAGCCATGCTCGCTCCGTTGCCCAAATGAATTGTAATAAGATTCAACTGGTTCAGGGGAGCTTTTAAGTAAGATGCTCCCCTTTCACAGACATAAGCATGGGAGATTCCATGGAAGCCATATTTACGCACCCTGTTTTTTTCATACATACTGTGGGGAACCGCATAAATAAATGCATCAGGGGGCAGGGTTTGATGAAATGCAGTGTCAAATACAGCAACCTGGAGAGCATCTGGGAAAATTGATTTTGCTACATTTATTCCGGTTAAATTAGCAGGATTATGGAGTGGTGCAAGGGGGATATTTTCTTTGATCGCCGCGATTACATTTTGATCAATAATTGTTGTGGAATTAAAAGATTCACCGCCATGAACTACTCTATGACCAACAGCTGAAATTGCCCTGGTATCTGAAACAACCCTGTATTTACTCCCCGTAATAAAATCGACAATACGGTTCATACCTTCATGGTGATCACGGATTATACCTTTTTCCACTATTTTTAAAGAATCCCCATCGGCAAGAACAACTTTATGGGTGATAATGCCTGTTTTTTCACCAATTTTTTCAATAAGTCCCGAAGCCGGCCGTCCATTGTTTTCTCTGTCAAAGAGTTCATATTTGATGGATGAACTTCCTGTATTGATTACAAGTATCTTCATTAGATACCTTTGGCAGACAGAGCCTGCACAGCTGTTATGGCAACAGTGTTAACAATATCCGGAACCGTACATCCGCGGCTCAGGTCATTTACAGGATATTTAAGCCCCTGAAGTACCGGCCCCACTGCCACAGCATGGGCAGATCTTTGAACCGCCTTATATGTATTATTGCCGGTATTTAAATCGGGGAAGATCAAAACAGAGGCCTTTCCTGCAACTTTGCTTTCAGGCATTTTTGCAGAGGCAACAAAAGGATCCACCGCAGCATCGTACTGCATGGGTCCTTCTATTATTAAATCAGGAAAGGAGAGCTTTCCCCTTTTTTTTGCAATTTCAACTGCCCTGCGAACCCTGTCCACATCTTCACCTCTGCCTGATTCCCCTGTGGAATAGGAAAGCATTGCAACAACAGGCTCAACACCAAATATTTGTGCAGTATGAGCCGAGCTTAAAGCAATTTCCGCAAGTTGTTCTGCATTTGGATTGGGATTAATGGCACAATCCCCGTAAACAAGAACCTTGTCAGCAAGACACATGAAAAAAACGCTGGATACAATGGAAACCCCTGCTTTGGTCTTGATAATCTGAAGGGAAGGCCGTATGGTATCTCCAGTGGTGTGGGCTGCTCCTGACACCATTCCGTCAGCCGCCCCTTTATATACCATCATTGTTCCGAAAAAATTAACGTCCATTAAACGATCAGAGGCACTTTCCTCAGTAAGTCCTTTATGCTTTCTTATATTATAATAGGTATTTACATAATCATTAAAATATTCAGATTTTTCAGGCTGAATAATATTTAAACCAGGAAGCCGGTATCCCAGAAGAGCTATCTTTTCAAGGATTCTCTCTTTATTACCTAAAAGAGTAAGATCCACAACTTCACGCTTTAAAAGTATTTCAGCAGCCTTTAAAATTCTTTCATCGGTCCCCTCAGGAAGAACAATATGCTGTTTATTTTCCCTGGCACGCTGCAAAAGTTTAAATTCAAACATTTTAGGTGTTATGATAGAGGTTTTTGATGTAATCACCGCCTCTTCCAGGGCAAGTTTATCGATATTTTTTTCAAAAAGGGCCAGGGCCCGGGTAATTTTTCTGTAATCATCGGGTAAAATTGCAGCATTTATTTTGGAAATTTTTGAGGCGGTTGGAAAGGTAGCATCCTTAACACTTAAAATAGGCACCATTTTGGGAAAACCTTTTATAAGTTTCCAAACAGGCTCTTCAGGCTGCAAACCTCCGGTTAAAAGAATACCGGAAATATTTTCCATGGATACAGAGGAGACAATGGCAAGACATGCGGTGATTATATCCGCCCTGTCACCAGGTGTAATTATAAGGGAACCATGCTTTATTCTCGGAAGAAAATTACGCAGCTGCATGGCAGCAATACTAAAGCTGCGCGCGTGCCTGTTTAACTGTTCATGGCCGTAGAGTACCTCCGCATCCAGAAAATCGGCAATTTCACCAATAGTGGGAGCCCCAAGTACAGGATCATGGGGAATAACGTAAACAGCCTGTTTTTTTATAAAATTCTTTTGCTTTAAAAGATTAATAATTGAATCTGTCTCTTTAGAAACCGTTTGGTTAATAATCGTTGCAATAGTCCGACAACCCTTTGAGCTTAAAGATTTAAGGGACAAATCCACAGAACGGACAGTTTCATCCATATTTTTATCATAGGCATTTGCCACCAGCAGAACAGGGGCTCCCAGATTCTTGATTATCTCCGCATTAATATCAAACTCAAAAGATGAAATTGAGCTGGCAAAATCGGTCCCTTCGCACAGTACAAAATCAGATTTTGCCTTTAACCTGTTATATTTTTCTATTACAACATCGACTATTTCAGACCCTCTCCCCACGGCAACAAGCCTTGCAGCCTCATAAGCGGTGAGCCCGTACATCTGGTCATATTCCAGATCCAGATTAAAGTGGGATGAGATAAGGTCAATATCCTTATCAGAGCACTCCGCGCATGAAGAGTCTCCGATTATGGGACGAAAAAAAGAGACTCTGTTGATCCTGCGAAAGAGCATCTCCATTATCCCGAGAACAACCAGAGATTTGCCGCTTTTAGCCTCTGTAGCTGTAACAAAAAGATTATCTGACATAATATTATATATACTTATTTAAATTTTATTTCGACCTGCCATCCATATC
>CAZNFB010000067.1:0-4357 GCA_964572105.1 uncultured Desulfobacteraceae bacterium | reverse complement strand
AGCCATACCCAAAATCATGCAATCATTTAAAGCGAAGAGACTATCTTACAGCATCAGGGGGAACAGAGAGCCCGTCATTTCTCAAAATATCCAGAGGCGATACCGGCTCAGAATCATGGAGCTTTAAAAAGTTTTCCCTTAAAACTCTTTTAATGGTTGCAGGTTTCCAGTTAAACCTTTTGACCTTATTAAATGTTCTGAACCAGGACTGCATACCGACAAAGGGATAGTCTGTACCAAAAAGAATCTTATCCTGATAAAAGGGGGTATTGGCAGCAAGATATACTTCCGGTGGAATAATATTAGGAGATGCGCCAGAAAGATCAATATAAACATTGGGATGCCTGAAAGCCAGGGACATAGCCTGATTGTGCCATCCGCCAATACCAAAATGGAGAAGGATCAATTTCAAAGTGGGAAAATCAACGGCCACATCATCATAACAAAGGGGCATCATATATTTCAATTTTGTAAAATACATCCCAGTGGTTCCGCAGTGGGATTGAATGGGAACACCTAATTCCACACATTTTTCATAGATCGGATAAAAAAGTTTTTCATCATTTGCATATGTGCTCACTGCAGCAGGATGAAACTTCAGCCCTTTTAATTTCAGATCATTAATACATCTTTCAACTTCCTCAACCGCATCTTCCCGTCTCGGATCCACTGAACCATACCCGATAAAACGGTCAGGATATTGCGCAACCAGCTTTGCAACTTCATCATTTGTTGTCATCGACTCTTTAAAAGCCCAGTGGTCAGATTTGGATGTGTCCAATCCCATGATCAAGGCTTTTTCAACGTTTGCCTTATCCATATCCTCAAGCATGTCTTCGAGGCCGTTGGGCAAAGCTTCATCCTTTAATCTGAAATGCTTTGCAGCCATATATAATCCGGCATTATTTTTCAAATCCGCCCTGAACAGAGGATGCGCATGATTGTCTATGGCTGGCACAGGCGCAAAAAGAGCATTATCTTTTTTGATTTTTTCAAGGTCTTCCTCACATTGAGAAATCTTTGAAGAATCATCCTCCTGTTTCAGCAATTCCAAGGCCTGGGCATAGATTATTTCTGCATCTGCGTAATATTTTGAATCCAGCGCCGATTGAGCCTCGGCATAAAGTTTTTCAACTTTTTCCTGCACATTATCTGTCATATCAATTAACCTCCGGGATAGAATTCATAATTGTTTTAATCTGTTTTACAACCAACAATATAGATTAAAATATCATTAAAAAAGAAAAAATCTGGATCATGATAATATTCATCAAGCTCTTTTAAACCATTATCGATTTCAAGGTCGCTAAATTGTGCCAGGTTTGACATAAATTTTTGTCTTATCAATTCAAACCAGCGGCTTTTTTTTATTTTAAAGGGGTAAGCTTTTTGATGCACCTGTACATCAAATCCCGCTTTTTCAAGCTCATCTATAAATATATTATAATCCGGCTGGGATTGTTCAAAAGATTTTAAGGCGGATTTAAATAATGGAAATTCAGGGATTTGAGGCCTTGTTACAATGCAGATTATTCCATGATAAGTAAGCTGGTCATACATTCGTGAAAAAATACCGGTTCTGTTTTCAAAATGGTGAACAGCCTCCTTTATAAAAATTTTATCATATCTTAATTCATGCTTCCCTGAAAAGGAAGAAGCACTTTCACACATGGTAAAAACATTATCATACATCTCTGCCTTTTCAAGCATTTTGTCGCATGTATCAACACAGAGCACCCTGTTATCAAGGCCGGCATTTTTATGAATAAGGCTGGAAAAAAATCCGGTTCCCCCTCCAAGGTCAACAAGAAAATCATCCTTTTTTAATTCAAGCAATTTTACAATTAAATCTGCCGACCATATGCAATATTTTGAATCTGCTGAAAATGCGCTATCATACTCCTGCGCAAATGATGTGTAATGCCGGATTTTTGTTTTTCTATCTTTCATTTTTTTCAGCAGATTTTATTTTATGGAATTGTTCCAAAACGGAGACATTTCCCTGAGACGTTCAACTATAGGGGGCAATACTTTAACAATATAATCAACCTCCTCATCAGTATTGTACTTCCCAAGACTAAAACGGATGGACCCATGAGCCAATGTGTATGGAACTCCCATTGCGCGCAATACATGGGATGGTTCAAGGGATCCTGATGTACATGCGGACCCCGAAGAGGCGCAAATTCCGTATTCATTCATCAGCAGGAGAATAGATTCACCTTCCACATACTCGAAACTGATATTTGTGGTTCCGGGCAACCTGTTTTGTCTGTCTCCATTTATAACTGCGTTTTTAATCTGTCCGGTTATTTTACTTTCCAGCCTGTCCCTTAATTTTGCTGTTTTTATACACTCTTTCTCACCATACTTTGCTGCCAGTTCACATGCCTTTCCAAAACCTATTATTGATGCCACATTTTCCGTTCCTCCACGCCTTCCCCCTTCCTGATGCCCTCCCATAAGAAATGATGAGAATCTTGTCCCCTTTCTCACATAAAGAGCACCAACCCCCTTTGGTGCATGGAGCTTATGCCCTGAAAGAGAAAGCATATCAACCTTTACTTTTTGAACATCCACGGTCACCTTTCCTGCGGCCTGCACCGCATCTGTATGAAAAATGATCTTTTTTTCCTTTAAGTGATCCAGAATTTCTTCAATGGGAAAAATAACACCTGTTTCATTGTTTGCCCACATAACACTTACAATGGCGGTATCATCTGCAAGATGGCCATAAAGATAATCAAGATCAAGGCGACCCAGGTTATCCACAGGGGCAAAATTCGCACGGTACCCATTTCTTGTACAATGCTCCACCCTGCTTTTCACGGCAGGATGTTCAACCCTTGTTGTCATGATATGTTTTTTGTCGGGAAATGAATTTAAGGCTGACATAATAGCCGTGTTATTACTTTCAGAGCCGCAACTTGTAAATACTATTTCCTCGGGGTCAGCATTAATCAGCTCCGCAACCTTAGCCCTTGCTTCTTTGATTTTTTGCGCTACACTCCCCCCAAAGGTGTGCATGCTCGAAGGATTTCCATAAGAGTCTGAAAAATAAGGGAGCATCGCATCCATGACTTCTTTATCAACTTTAGTTGTTGCATTATTATCAACATATACGATTTTCATCTTTCCCATCCTCCATAACAGTAAGTTCTGATGATACCAGTTCACGGATTTTGGTTTCCACCAAATTTTTCAAGGTGATCTGAGAAGTTTTACAATTTGCACATGCACCACGCAGTTTAACAATTACATTATTACTTTCAAGATCAATAAGTTCTATATCTCCACCATCGTTTTTCAAGGCAGGCCTGATCTCTTTATCTATTACATCCTCTATGAGCCTTATTTTTTGAATATTAGTCAGTGGAGACGGCTTTTCAACCTCATCAGGCTCTGTTTTATGCACCTGGGCTATCAATTCTTCTATCCGGTCATGGCATTTGCCGCATCCTCCCCCCGCCTTGATAAAATCTGTAACATCTTCCACCGATGCAATTCGATTTTCAGCAACAGCCCTTTTGATTTCAAGATCTGTAACACCAAAACACTCACAGACTAATTCTCCATCGGCTTTAACCAAAGGCTCACCACGGTAATAAGCTATGCCTTTTTCCAGCGCATCTCTTCCCATAACCGAGCAATGCATCTTCTCCCTGGGAAGCCCCCCAAGATAATCGGCAATATCATCATTTGTAATTTTCGAGGCATCATCTATGGTGAGCCCTTTGATAATTTCTGTGAGCGCGGAAGAAGATGCTATGGCACTTGCGCAGCCAAAGGTCTGAAATTTGGCATCCGTTATTATATTATTCTTATCAACCTTAAATGTTAATTTCAGAGCATCGCCACACGCAAGAGATCCAACTTCACCAAGGCCATCGGCATTATCAATCACTCCCACATTACGTGGATTCATAAAATGTTCCTTTACCTTGTCATTATATTCCCACATCAATTTCACCTTTTTTATATGTATAAATCGTCAAATAAATAATTTAACCGGATTATCGTCCACATGCGTATTATATACCCTCCGGTCTTGCGCCAGGTTTCAAAATCGGGTAATTATCTGAAGATCCATGGATATTCTTGCGTATTAACTCTGAAAGTTAGATAATTTATAACTATAGATGTTCAGATAATAAATTTCACTTTGGCCAGAGGAAGAAAGGCGTATTAGAATACACAGGCGGCGATAACGCAGTGAAATTATTTATATGAACATCTATATTCAGCTAATATGTACGGCAACAGGTATAACCTGATTAAACCTGCTGCGTGTCTTAAATCAGCGACGCTGAATAGTTAGGAACGAAAATTTTATAAGTTGAACGAAATAGCTTGTCTT
>CAZNFB010000066.1:0-11667 GCA_964572105.1 uncultured Desulfobacteraceae bacterium | reverse complement strand
CGCTACAAAAACAATTAAACTCCCCTCACGCAAGATTCTAACCGGACACTGCTGATTTTTTATAACCATTCAGCTGATATGTAAGCAACAGGTATAATCTGATTAAACCTGTTGCGTCTCTTAAATCAAAGACGCTGAATAATTACCATTTTTTTTGATAAGAGAATAATAATTATGGATCTGGCAACAATAATAGGCCTTATAAGCGGAACACTACTTATTCTATCGGCAATTCTTATGGGGGGGAGCCTTTTTCTCTTTATCAATTTACCAGGTGTCCTCATTGTATTGGGCGGATCAATTGCCACAACTTTTATTAAATTTACAATGGCAGATGCCATTGGCTCAATTGGTGTAGCCATGAAGGCGTTTCTTGTTAAAATGGAATCCCCTGATGCAATAATTTCCGACATGGTATCATATGCCAAAATTGCAAAAAAAGAGGGGTTAATTGCCCTGGAAAAAGAAAAGCCCAATGATTCTTTCTCCGCAAAAGCCCTCCTTTATCTGTCAGACGGTTTTGATGAAGGACTTATTGAAAATATGCTTAGCAAAGATATTAGCTTAACAGTCCAGCGGCATTCCACAGGTCAGGGTGTTTTCAAAAGTATGGGGGATAGTGCCCCTGCATTCGGAATGATAGGAACATTAATAGGTCTTGTGCAAATGCTCGCCAACATGTCAGATCCAGCGAGCATAGGACCTGCCATGGCAATAGCTCTTCTCACAACTCTTTACGGGGCCATAATTGCCAATCTTGTTTGTCTGCCGATAGCAGACAAGCTCTCTTTACGATGCAAGCATGAACAGATCAACAAACGGATTATTGTCGAAGGGGCAGTGGGAATTACCCGCGGCATAGCTCCAATGGTATTGGAGGAATCTTTAAAAATATACCTTTCGCCAAAAGAACGGGAAAAAGTTATGCCGAAAAATGAAGGGGAAAAATGAGCGACGAACCTAATAATGAAGAGGAGGTGGAAAAAGGGGCGCCCATGTGGGTTGTCACCTTTGGTGACCTCATGAGTTTGCTACTTTGCTTTTTTGTTCTTCTACTCTCATTTTCTGAAACTGATAAAGCTATATATAAGGAGGTTGCAGGATCGTTGACAGAGGCTTTTGGTGTCCAGCGGGACAAAAAAGTCCTCGACACTCCAATGGGACAGTCTATAATCGGAAGGGAATTTGACCAGCAGATTATCCCCACGGTAACTGAGGAGGAAATAATTGCAGCCCATATAAAAAAAGAGATCAAAGGAGAATTAGAAAAAACAGGGGGGGAAACAGGAGAGGGCGCAGGGGGAACAGCAGGAGAAGAATCCGGCGGGAAAGCCGGAGAGGGAGATAGCCTTTTAGATAATCTTATAAAGATCGAAGCGGGTGAGAATAAAGTCACAATCAAACTGATGGGTGAAAGCACATTCGATTCTGGTAAAGCAAAGATCAAACCCAACATGGTATCTATTTTGAAAAAAATAGCATCTATTATTAAGACCATGGATGGAAATATTACTGTTGCCGGCCATACAGACAATATCCCGATATTTGGAGGGGCATATAAATCGAATCTGGTTCTATCCATGGCCAGGGCTTCTAATGTAGCAGAATTAATGATTAATAAAATAAAAATTAAACCTGAAAGGATATCAGCCATGGGTTACGGTAAACACCGCCCCCAGGCTTCAAATTTAACAAGGGAAGGAAGGCAAAAAAATCGGAGGGTGGAAATTATTATCCATACAAAAAAAGATAGTAATAAAAATGTGATAAAAAAGAATGATGATACAAATATAGATGATAATTTATTATTTATCATCCCCAACTCATGATTATAAAAAATCTATCAGGCTTTTTTGAAATGCCCTGGCTGCTGAAGCAAGCGAAACCTCATAGGCTGTTTGCTGGCGCTGCATTTCAACAATCGCTCTGGCCATATCAGCATTTTCCCGCCTTGCCAGTAATTCTTCGAATTTATTTTTATAAACAGCCAATTGCTCTTCAAAAATTTCAAGCCTTTCATGCTTTGTTGCCATTTGGGACCTGACAAAATCGAGCTGATCCTGTGCGCTATCTAACAAAGAAATTTGATTAGAAACACCTGATTTCACAAAAGGAGCCGCTTCCAATGCTGTTTTCAAGTCATCTAAAACAGTAAAAACACTCAGCGACGCAGGAGCCGGGCTGATAAACAGCTCATCTCCTGACGCATTTACCTTGATCTGAACATCTTTTCCAGCTTTAAAATAAATATCGCCGGAATCGCCGACATAGGTCCCATCTGCTAAAAAAGCAGGCTTGTCAGACTCAAACCCTGCAAAAAGATAATTATTTTCAAACTTTGAATTCGCAAGCTGCAGCACCTGATCATGGATGTCCTGCACCCTGGATGCCATAATAGCTCTGCTTTCATTATCGCCTGGTATTGTTGTAATGCTTACTGCAATCTCCTTTGCATCCCCTATTAAATTATCAATGGCATTTAATGTTGTTTCTGTAATTTCAATTCGCATTTTTCCTTGTACAATATTCCTGTTATATTGTTCCACGGAAGAGAGTTCCCTTCGAAAATTCAAGATACTACTCATTCCTATGGGATCATCAGAGGGTCTGTTTATCAATTTTTCAGTCGCAACAATTTCTTGAGCTTTGACAAGTCGTTCAGTATTTTTCCTAAGATTGTTTATCACATTTTTTGCCATCATGGAGTTTGTAATTCTCATTATCTCTCCCCCTCAAAAAAACCATATATCCGGCATTATGCATCTTATAAGAAAATGATGAATTTTGAATGATGAATTAAGGGATTCTACTAATTTATAAAATGCCGTTAAACGCTATCTCATTTTCATATTTTTTATGCCCGATAGGGCATGCCGGTTTATATGAAAAGGATAAATTGTAAATTATGAATTCCGGTTATAGCATCCTAATGAGTGTCTCTAACATTTCATTGGCCACCTGTATCATTTTAGCTGAAGCATCATAGGCATGTTGAAACTTAATCATATTGACCATCTCCTCATCGAGTGAAACACCTGAAACGCTCTCTCTGTAATCATCGAGATGATTCATCATAGAAAGTTGATGTTCATGATTGCTCGATGCCTCTCTTACATCGGTTCCCACATTATTGACAATTGAATTATAATAATCATCAAATGTAGCTGTACCCAATGCCACCATAGAAGTATTCTGCAAATCAGCGATTGCCAGAGCATTTGTATTATCACCAGGGGCTGCAGTAGCTGCAGCTGCAACAAGATTGGGATCATTTATTATATTAGAATTTACGGCAATGTCTGCGGCTGTTGTTCCTGTAAAAAAGACCTCCCCTGCTGCCCCGGCCAGGTCAAATCCGCCCTGATGGAGAGTATTAACCTGTGTGATAAGTGTTCCGGCCATAGTATCCAGACGGGTCAGATAACCAGCTATTTCATCCCTGGCATCAAGCCACCCTTTTAGTTTTCCCCCTGAAAGCTCCGTTGAAATATCTGTGGTGGCTCCAGTGTTATCTATAAATCCCACATTATAAAATCCATTGGCATCGGGTATAACAGCCAAATCTGATGTAAAAACATTTTCCACAAGAGCCCTTCCTGTTCCTGTTAAAACCGTTGTTGCACCATTGCTGTTTTCAAATGTTTTTATATCCATAAGTAATGAAAGATCTTTTATTAATAATTCCTGCTGATCTCTATAATTGTTGGCATTTCGGCTCTCAGCCTCCATGGATGCTATTTTATAATTAAAATCAGCAATCTGACTTGTCAGCAGATTAATATTTTCAACAGTTCCCTTGATGCTTACATTCATTTCTTGTTGTGTTTGCTGCAAATCAGAAGATACTTGATTAAATGATAATATCATTGTTTCACTTTTTGCCACAAGGGCAACCCGTTCTGTTTGACCGATGGGATTATTTGCCAGATCCTGCCAGCCGTTCCAGAATTCACTCATCCTCTGGCTCAGCCCGCTACCTGATGCTGCATCAAAAATCATTTCAGTCTTTTCCAGGGCCCCCCGCTTAGACTCCCACCTCCCTGTTTTACTGTTCTCTTCATTTATCTGGGCGGACAGAAACTGGTCATAAATTCTTTGAATTTCCTTGACTTCTACTCCGGTTCCCATGGATCCGATGGTTGATAATACCGGCTCGCTGGTGACAAGATTAACCCGTTGCCGTGAATAGCCAGGGGTATTAACATTGGCAATATTATTTCCGGTGATTTCTATACCCATCTGTTGCGTGGAAAGAGCAACCCTTGCCGTATTGAAAATACCATGTATACCAGACATAACAGCTACCTTTTTTTAAAAATTACATTTAGGGTTTCCAAATCCTGGGGTTTAACCGGAATCTCTTTGTATTCATGCAGTAAAATCAATCAGAAAATTATAACCGGCAAAATTTAACAGCGGGTTTAAAAGCCTGTGGAATTGCAAAGCTCAGGCCTCATTTGAAAAGACAACTCCACTTTGGCGACCTTTATAGATATTACCGCTTTTATGATAAACAAGGCCTGGAGCGGCCAAGCTGTTCAACTTGTTCAACGATTCCCGAATAATAAAAAGCGAATGCTTAAGCAAAGCCATATTTTTCTGGTTTTGTTCCTTAATTACCTTTCCGAGTTCCAACAGTTTTGACCTGCTTTCATACAACTCCAGGCCATGGGCCTGGCCAACTAATTTGCATAATTTAAAAACAGTCAGCTTTTCCTGTGAAAAATGAAAAATTTCAGACATTTCATACAAAAGATCATCGGACCGGCTACCACACATATTAGCCTTTTCAAAGAGGTCATTTTTCTGTTCACGCGCCCTGTTCACCTCAAGGATATTTGATTCAATAATTGCTCTTTCTTCTTTTTTCAAAAGATTAAGCAATGATTCAAAATGGCCGATCTCCTCTGCGAGAATCCCAAGGAGTTTATTGCATAAATTATCAATTACTATTTTATTCATAATAAAAAATTAGAGCCACTGATTCAGTAATGATTCCTCAATCATTTTAAATGCAATTTTTTGCCCGTCAACCTGATATGTTCCATTTTCAATCTCAGTTTTTGCCTGAGCTACTTTTTTTTCATCAACATCAGGCAGGGAGTCGAGCTGTTCCCTTACCTTTTGCACAATAGTTTTTGAGGATAAGGAGACCACATCTGTCTGTTCAGTTTTAAGAGAGAAATTTTCATCCGACGGCTCATTTTTTTTTACATTATCAACCTGTTTGTTGTTAATGTATGCATCCAAATTAACAGAAGAACTGTTTGATGAAATTTTCATTTTAATTACCCTCCGGGTATATATATTGAACTATTGTGAAGTTCTAATTCAGATTAATTGAGTAAAGAATTGGAAGTCTTGTCGCATATGTATATTTTACATTACTTCTGCTCAATATAAGTATCGGCAAAGGAACAATAAACTTTAGATGACCAGCCTATTTTTCAGTATTCCCATCATTGATATGCTTAAGTTGATTATAAAGAATTGAAGCAAGACCAATACCCGGCCCGGAAGCTATTTCCTTTGCCATATTTGAATCAAGCATAAGGGTATATATTTCCTCTCCTTTTCCTTTATTAACAAGTCCCGATTCAGGTATGGATGCCCGCATTTCCTTAAAAAGCTGGGAAATAAAAAGAGATTCCATCTCCGAACAGACTTTTTTGAGACTTTTGTCATCTTTTCCCTGAAAATTTTGTATAGAATTCCGGGTTTTTTTAATCTCCATTGAAGAAAAAATAGTCTCCGCAGAGATTCTGTTTAAAGGTATACCATCCATTATATAATCTCCAAATCTGCGTGAAGGGCTCCAGCAGCTTTAATCGCCTGAAAAATCGCAATCAAATCCCGGGGAGTTACACCCAAAGCATTTAATGCCTTTACCACATCATTTATAGTAACCCCTGATTCCATTAAAATCAATCGGCTGTCCCCTTCCCTGACATTAATTCGAGTGTCAGGAGTTACCACGGTTTCACCTCTTGTATATGGAAGGGGCTGGGAAACATAAGGGCTCTCTTTAATTATTATACTTAAATTACCATGGGCAATGGCAACAGTCGCTATTCTTACATCACTCCCCATGATAATTGTACCGGTACGTTCGTTAATTATAACTTTTGCAGCTATATCAGGCACAACCTCAAGCCCTTCAATCAGGGTAACCAGCTGGACAATATTCCCCACAAATCTCGGAGGAATTTTAACGTCCACAGCAGCCGAATCAGAAGGAGTGGCAAGGTTATCATAAAACGCAGCATTTACCGCTTCAGCAACGCGAAAGGCGGTGGTAAAGTCAGGGGAATGCAAAACAAGGGATATTTTATCTTTCTTAAAAAAATCTGTTACCAGCTCTTTTTCAATTGTTGCCCCTTCAACTACCCTTCCCACCGTGGGAAAATTTTTCTGGACATCCCCCCCTGCGCCTCCTGCTGAGAACCCCCCTGTACTCACCGGGCCCTGGGCAACAGCATAGATCTGTCCATCCGCTCCTTTAATTGGGGTAAAAAGTAATGTACCCCCCTGAAGATTTTCAGCATCACCAATGGAGTTTACCAAAACATCTATCCTGCCCCCTATTTTTGCAAAAGGGGGTAAGTCGGCTGTAACCATTACAGCTGCAACATTATCAACCTTCAGATCTTCAACCTTAACTGTTACACCCATTTTATCCAGCATACTGGCAAGGGATTGAACCATAAATTCAGAATCGTCGCTGTCCCCTGTTCCGTCCAACCCCACAACCAGCCCGTAACCAAGAAGTTGATTTTTACGCGCCCCTTTAATCTGAGCTATATCCTTTATACGTACAGCATGGGAGGTTGAAACATAAAACATTAATAGTATAATGAGTATCACGGGTTTTATCAAATATTGTTTAAGCATTGGATAGTCCTGGAAAAAAATGTAGCTATTTAATATATCTTCGTATCATATGTACAGCTTCAGGCATAATCGATAATATGAAGGGTGCCTGTAAAAAGACTAAAATGGCCAGATTATATTTAAGATACTGGCAAGCCATCCAGGCCGCTGCCTGTTATCAATTATGCCTGAACCGCTGTAATCAATTTTTACTTCGGAAATATAGGTTGAAATAACTATATTATCAGAAGAAATATCCCTGGGTCTCACAATTCCGGTGAGCTTGATCAATTGTTTATCATTATTTACAGTCACCTCTTTGGTTCCATCGATTTTCAGATTTCCGTTTGGTAACACTTGCACCACTCTTGTTGCAATATAAGCGGTGAGTTTTCCGCTCCTTTCTGTCGATCCTGACCCATCAAAATCACTCTCAAGGTTCCCCTTTACTCCGGAAAAAGGATTAAAAAACGCATGGGTACCGGGAAAATCTTTCTCTAAATTAAAGAACTTTTCCAACCCGCCTGAAATAGAAGATTTTCTCCCTGTCTTTGTTGCGGCCTGATTACTTGCATTGGAAGATTCAATTATTTTAACCGTAACTATATCACCAACTTTTTTTGCCTTGGGATTTATAAAAAGTTCACCTAAAGGTGAATCTTCTTGCCAGATTGATCCATTCTTGAAAATGAGCTCTGTTTCCTGCGCTGCAAGGCTGGTATCCAAAAGTTCCTGCGCAGGGTTTGTTGCTGCAACCGGCTTGTGCATCGTACTAATACACCCGGACAACAAAATAAAAATTGCACATAGTATAAGCAGATTGTTTTTTATAATCATTTTTATCTATCCTTTTAAAAGGCAGATAAGGTAACTTCTAAAAATTAACTGTTACCGTCTTAGAATCGAGTACAGTTGCGTATATTACTCTTTTGGAATCAAGATTTAAGACCCTTAATGTCTCACCCTTACGCCCTTTCTCCATAATTTTCCCAATGGTTCTTATTTTCAAACCGCTGAATTCGATAATCATAGATACCACATCCCCCCGTTTCACAAGGGGTGGAAATTCAACAAGATTTGTCTTTAACACAGTTTTAGCATTAATCGCTTTTTTCGTCCTTTTCCCTAAAACAGATTTTATATCTGTTATAACATTGGATGATAACTTTCTGGCATTCATGGTTTTAAGAAGCAGATCATCTTTTGTTATCACCGCATATCTTGCCAAGGGCCGTTTGGTAACAACAACATCAGATAAAACTTCCAGAAAAACCTGGACCCCGATTTTTTTCTGAAACATTCCATTAACTTTAAATGAAACCGGAACAAATATAGAGCCCGTCAATCCTATCTTTTGGGGGGAGAAGACCTCATAGGTAACCTTGCCTTCCGGAAGTATTAAATCCTGCCCCACGCATATTTTTGTTATCCTGCTTTTATTATATTTTTGCAGGATATCCCTTTGAACAAAATTTTTAATTATATTTTCTATCTCTTTCTGCTTTATCAGGGTATAATTTCTGGCTATTTCAACTTTTTTGCCAAGATGCAGTTTAACGCTCAATGGATCAATTTTATTTTTTTTCAGGCAAAGCCGAATCTGCCGTTCATTTATATGGAGTTTTCTTCCAGGAAGCGGAGCCTTTCCAATATAAATTGACCTTAATTTTTGAATAAACTTTTCATCATTCCCTTTTATCCCCGCAATATCCCCAAGAAGTATTCTGCTGTGGGAAATAGCAGTTTTTTTATAAACATCGATTAATATGATCTCAGCCATTGCAAAACTTTTGCAATCAATAAAACCTAGAGAAAAAATCAATAAATAGCATATAACCGATTGAAGTTTATAAGTTTTCATAATAACAATCCACCGTTGTAACTATTCAGCATCGCTGATTTAAGATAGGCAGCAGGTATGATCTGATTAAAACTTTGAAATTGTTTGAACGAATTAGAGAGCGTTAAGAAAGAATCCATCAGGGTAGGGGCACGATGCATCGTGCCCCTACAATTACGCAAGTTTATATTTTTAACAGATTCTTTCTTTACGACCTCTTCTCTGTGAGTTTTTCATGGTTTAATCAGATTATACCTGTTGCCGTACATATTTACCTACCGTTTAAGGTTATTCGTAATTTGCAGCATATCGTCCGATGTTTTAATCGATTTACTGTTTATTTCATAAGCTCTTTGCGCAGTTATCATATTAACCATTTCATCTACAACACTTACATTGGACAGTTCCAGGTAGCCCTGTGCAATAGTTCCAAACCCTTCTTCCCCTGCAGTACCAACAATGGGGTCCCCTGACGCAGCGCTCTCCAGCATCAAATTTCTGCCTATACTGTTTAAGCCCGGAGGATTAATAAAACGTACAAGGTCAATGGTCCCCACAACAGCAGGTTCAACTCCCCCTGGCTGTAAAACCGAAACTGTTCCGTCTGATCCAATGGAAATTGATACAGCATCTATGGGAATTGTTATTTCAGGTTCCATAGGATATCCATCAGAAGTAACTATCCTGCCGTCACTATCCATTTTAAATCCACCGGCTCTTGTATAGGCAATATCTCCATTGGGTTGAAGGATCTGAAAAAAGCCCTCACCCTCTATGGCTAAATCGAGCCTGTTTTGGGTGTGCTGCAGACTTCCCCCTTCAAAAATTTTTTGCACCGCAGCCGGCCTTACACCATGGCCAAGCTGAATACCTGTGGGTACCTCTGTATCTGCTGATGAAGAAGAACCTGCAGTACGAACCGTTTCATAGAGTAAGTCCTGAAAATCAGCCCTCCCCTTTTTAAAACCTGAAGTATTTACATTGGCAAGATTATTGGAAATAACATCAATATTTAATGCCTGTGCCTGCATTCCTGAAGCTGCCGACCATAAACTGCGTAGCATATTTCACCCTCCCATGGCCCTAAAAAAATATTTTAAAAATCTTACCCGATTCGTCCCACCTCATTGACAGTCTTCCCTGTAACCTCATCAATGGACCGAATAATTTTTTGATATGTCTCATACCCCCTGATCGCCTCAATCATATTAATCATGGACATAACAGCATTTACATTGGATCCTTCCAAAAAGCCTTCTTTTACCTTTATCTTTTCCGGAGTAATTTCAGAAACGCTGGGATCTTCCATGGCAAAAAGTGTATCCCCTACTTTTTTCAGAGAATTGGTGGTGGCAAAATCGACAATTTTCAATGAATTTATCTCTTTATTGTCGACTGTTATGCGCCCTTTTTCATCAATGACAAAATTCTTATCATCAATATCTGCAATTTTTATTTCCCCACCATCGCCTAAAACCGGAAATCCGGCCTGGGTCACCAAAAGCCCCTCATTATTGAGTGTAAAATTACCACTCCTTGTATACCTTATGCCATCGGGGGTTTTAATTGAAAAATAACCATCCCCCTCCAAAGCCACGTCCAGCTTATTACCCGTATGCTGCATATTACCGGCTGTAAAATCCGGCTTGGTACCTAATGCTATGGGAAGGAGTACCTTGGGAATATTCTGATTTATTTCTTGAACATCGCTGGAATTGATTAATTCAAATCCTTTAAAATTAATCCTGTCTTCCTTGTATCCGGATGTATTAACATTAGCTATATTATTGGAAATAATTTCCAGCCTGAGCTTATTATTCATGGCACCTGCTGCAGCCATATAGATTGCACCACTCATATTAATCTTCTCCTGATATATTATTTTAGATTCCCCAGCCCTGCCATCATGAATGCAATAAATACACCACCTGCTTGACTAAGGTTAATCCATAGCCATCAAAACCAGTACTATAAAAGATTACATAGGAAAAAACGGACGGGAAAATAGAATATTCATTCAAATTTTATTTTAACAACCAGGCAATATTTACCTGACACATGAACGAAAAACAGAATTTATCATCTAAATTAAAGGCGTGGTTTTTTGTGGGAGTAGGGGCAACCCTCTGTGGTTGCCCAGCATTGCGTTAACAATGGGGCTGCATTGCCTGAACAATTTGTAATCGGCAACCACGGGGGGGCTACATTGCCTGAATAATTTATAATCGGACAACCACAGGGGGTTGCCCCTACGTTAAAAAACAGGAAAATCGTAAAGATTACTATAATTGCCCTTTCAGTCTGATTGAGATAATTTTCTCAAATTCAAAACCAGATCTATTTCGCACCTTGGTCTTTTAACCATTTTTGAAATATCATCACGATTATACCCGGAATCGGCCAACCCTGCAGCTGTGGAGTATGGATCTTCAGCAAGATTATCTTCAGCAGATTTAATAACAGAATCGAGCTGCACCTCTGCACCGGCCGACTTCAAATGCATAATCTGATCAAAGAGTAAAATACGCTGGCTATTCACCGCCTCTGATATTATTTCAAATGACTTAACAAACTGCTGCGACATAAACTGAGCATTTATTTCATCGCTGAAATTTGTTGAGCTCTTTTTTGACACAATTTTTTTTTTAAATTTTTGATTATTTTTTAAAAACTTATTCCATAAAAAAACTAAAATTATTGCCATACACAATAAAATAACTCCAATATCCAAGTACTTTTCCAGCGTCTGAATAATATTAATATTCATAGTTTTATACTCCACATTTTCACACTATGATATCAACGAGTTTACTATTTACAAATATTGACGCTTCGTCAATATTCCCCTCTTTTTTCAATCTGCGAGCGAGTGCTTTGCTCTCATTTTCCAGGGGAGCAAAATTATTATTAATCCCCTCCCCTTCTTTTTTTCTCTTCCACATCTGCTTAAGGAACGA
>CAZNFB010000065.1:0-11714 GCA_964572105.1 uncultured Desulfobacteraceae bacterium | reverse complement strand
TTCTTGCCCTTTGCGGGAAAGCTGAAGATATGATATTATGCCCGGCAGATCTTGTGGTTGCAAATATCCACTATGATGTTATGAAGGATTTAATAACCCCTGAAAATTTAGCAGGGGAAAAAATGTTTATTTTATCAGGCCTTTTCCGCAGTCAGGCAAAAGATATTGCACATAAATTATCTTTTATGTAATGTTCAAATTATAAAAGAATGGTCTCATAAAAATACTTGGTATACTTTTTTGGCGTCGTGATTATATTGCCTTGGCATTTATGAAATGCGGTTTTAAACAAATTTAGGGCTTGGTTCTAATTTCAGCAATACCCTGAGCTCAGTTCTGACATCATCTTATGGCCAAAATCATAATCAAGCTCCAAACTTAGGAACGAGGACCAAATAACTTGGTATTTTAAGCGTTGATCCATCCTGCCTGACTGCGTTACAAAAGCGTAGCAATATCTTGATATTCCTACACTTTCGCGCCTTGCCAGGCAGGCGCCTCAACACTTAAAATTGCGAACTTATTTCGTCCCCGTTCCTTAAAGCAGATGTCTTTTTCAAGATATATAGATGTTCAGATAATAAATTTCACAAGGTCAGAGGGAGGAAGGCATATTGTAATATTCCTACGACCGATAACGCAGTTAAATTATTTATATAAACATCTATCTTTCCGGTCTGTCCGGGTGGAGGGTTAGACAGTATGCGTATCAAATGCTGGGGATCAAGAGGTTCCATCCCTGTATCTGGAAAAGAATATATCAAATATGGAGGAGAGACCACCTGCATTGAAATAAGAACAAAAAATGATGAAATAATTATTATTGATGCCGGCACAGGGATTAGACCCCTTGGCAACTCTTTGTGTAAAGAAAAACGTTCTTCATATCATTTTATCATGACCCATGTCCACCTGGACCATTTATTTGGATTCCCTTTTTTTCGCCCCCTTTATGAAAAACAGACCAAAATTTATATGTACAGCTCTGCTTTTCCGGGTATTTCCCTGAAGAAAATGATTGCCGGATTAATTTGCCCTCCAATTTTTCCCCTGAAATACCCGGAGATAAAAGCTCAATTATTATATCAAAACCATTCACCATTGCAATTTAATATAGGCTCCCTCAAAATCAGTTCAATACCGTTGAATCACCCAGGGCAAACCCGTGGGTATAAATTCATGGAAGATGACAAAACTTTTGTTTTCCTTACGGATAATGAGCTTAGGGCTGTTTATGGAAACGGGCTTCCCTTTGAAGAGTATGTGAAGTTTTCCAAAGGTGCCGACCTTCTGTTTCATGATGCCGAATATACGCCTGAAGAATACAAAACCAAAAAATTATGGGGGCATTCATCATATGCAGACGCTGTCGACCTTGCTGTTGAAGCAGGCGTGAAATCCCTTGGCCTGTTTCATCTTAGCCCTGAAAGAACAGATCAAAAGATGGATAAAATAATTAAAAACTGTCGGCAATCTATAACAGATATGGGTGTCGGTCTTAAATGTTTTGGGGTCAGAGGTGATATGACATTTAAATTATAGCACCACCTGGGCCTTAATCTTAAAGTGGCCCTGGTTTTATCTTGGGTCACTTATCTCTTTTAATATATTATTATTTTTTCCGAAAACTCAAGTTGTACATGGAGATATAATGGAGAACTTAATCAAAAAAGCTGTGCAAGATATTGCAGCAGCAAAAAAAATAACAGCATTAACAGGTGCCGGGATTTCTGTGGAAAGCGGAATTCCACCATTTAGGGGAAAAGATGGCCTGTGGGAAAAAATTGATCCCATGAAATATGCGCATATCGATTATTTTTTGCAAAATCCTTCAGATGTTTGGAATAAATTTTTAAAAGAAATGAAATCTGTTATAGCCCAGGCCCAACCAAATGATGCACACAAGGGGCTGGCCAAGCTTGAAACGATGAATTTATTACAAACTGTTATCACCCAGAATATCGATGGATTGCACCAAATGGCCGGCAACACGGATGTTATTGAGTTCCATGGAAACTTTGCATGGCTCCGGTGTATGGAATGTAACACTACATGTAAAATAGGGGATGTCGATCTATCTGAAATTCCTCCAAAATGTTCATGCGGCGGCCTCTACAGGCCGGATTGTATTTTTTTTGGCGAAATGATTCCCCCTTTGCATTTAAGCAGGTCCCAGGAAATTGCATCAGACTGTGATCTTATGCTGGTGGTGGGAACATCGGCCGTTGTCCAGCCAGCAGCATTTATGCCTGTAATTGCAAGGGATAATGGCGCAAAAGTTATTGAAATTAATCCCGAAGCCACACCTCTTACAGGAAGCATAAGCAATTATCTGCTCATGGGCAAGGCAGGGGAAATAATGAATAGTATTATAACCGAACTTGAGGAAATAGCAGCATAATGGCAAACTTCAGCGGCTGGATAAAAGATATAACCATACCCCCTCCGTCTTTACAGGATAATACCGGAGACGCCGACCGTATTATTGATTTTTTGAAACATGAACTTGACGTCGATACCGTGGATATTGACATGGGTCTTTTAAAAACCCTTCCGGCAATTATCCGAAAATCAAATTATTCTGTCCGAACAATTCTTGTTAAAGATGGTTCAAGGTGGCTGATAACAGGAATTATACCCAAAGATGAAGCAGGCATTGCTGCAGGGCTTGCAGTGGATCTTGGAACAACAATGATTGTAATTCGTCTTATCGATCTTTTAACCGGCAATACCATGGGAGAAACCTCCTTTCTTAACCCACAAAGAGTTATCGGCCCCGACATATTAACACGGCTCCATTTTGCTGATCAAAATGGAGGTCTTGAACAATTAAACAGGTTGATTATAGATGGCCTTAACCAGAATATAAAAAAATTGTCTCTTTCCTGCGGTATAACAGAAAATGATATTTATCTTGTTTCCGCAGCAGGTAACACAGCCATGACCCATCTTTTTTTGGACCTGGATCCCCACTGGATAATTCGTGAACCTTATATCCCCGTCATAAACAGGCCGAATTTTTTAAAAGCTTCCGACCTAGGTCTTATGACAAATCTATTCTCCAGAGTTTTTGTGTTTCCAAATATCGGCAGTTATTTTGGTGGAGATCTTATTGCGGGAATTCTTTTTTCGGGCCTTAATAAAATAGAGGAGACAGCAATCCTGGTGGATGTTGGGACAAATGCAGAGGTTGTATTGGGGAACAAAAGCTGGCTCATGGCCTGCGCAGGTGCTGCGGGCCCGGCCCTTGAGGGGGGGGTCACAAAGATGGGAATGATGGCGGGACCCGGGGTAATTGACAAAGTACATCCTGACCCATCCACCCATGGAATTAAACTGCATACCATTGAGGGGAAAGCGCCCATTGGTATTTGCGGTTCCGGCCTTATTGATCTGGCGGCATATTTTTTTCTGTCAAATGTGATAGATATGAGGGGGAAATTTATTCCGTCACAATGCAACGGAAGACTGACCAAAATAGACGGAATTGACCATTTCATTGTTGTCAGTGCCGATGAAGCCATCGGTAGAGAAGCTCTTACAATAAGCCAGGTCGATATGGACAGTCTTATACGATCCAAGGCTGCGATGTTTACCATACTCGAAACAATTACCACCCATGTTGGGGTACCTTTAAATAACCTTTCAAAATTTTATGTGGCAGGGACATTCGGATCTTTTATTAATCCTGAATCTGCAATAGCAATAGGTATGCTTCCTGACTTACCCGTAGAAAGGTATAAAGCCCTGGGGAACAGTTCTCTGGGTGGTGCAACCATGGCTCTTTTATCCTCTGATTCCATCGCGGAAATAGACAGGATCAGAAATAGTATAACCTATATGGAGTTAAATGTTAATCAGGAATTTATGAACCGCTTCAGCGCAGCTAAGTTTATTCCCCATACGGATCCCCTTCGCTTTCCATCTGTAAAAATTCCGGATCATTAAGGGAGGTAAATATGCAAAAAAAATTTTACTCATCCGTTGTCATTATAACTATCATTCTTGCTGGTTGTTCCACGGCTTATAAAGCAAGCCCTGTATCCTTTAAGATGCCTCATGCCTATGATAATATGGTGAATGTGGCAGGGACAAATCTTGCGGCCATGATTTATGCTGATCCTTCTGAAGCCGAAAAAATATTTGGATTTGATATTATCGGAGCAAAAATGCTTCCTGTGAAATTAACTTTTGACAACAGAGGTACAAGCTCCCTGAAAATTGATGGAGATCAGACTTTCTTAGAAGATCTAAATGGTAATTGGTGGCCTGTTCTAAGTATGAAAATGGCCTATGAAAGAGCCACGAAATATGCTTCAGAAAAAGAAATAATCAAAGGGGGAGCCATTAAAAGTTTATGGGGAGCTGCCGCTGGAACAATCATTGGCGCTGCTATTGGAATAGTATCAGGGGAAAACGTTGCCGAAGCATTAGCCAAAGGTGCTGCTATTGGAGCAGCGGCAGCGGCTGTTTTGGGAGGTGCCGCAGAATATGCTTCTGATGATGCGCGTGGGGAAATTTCAAATGATCTGATTGGAAAATCCTTTCAAAATAAAATCGTTGACCCGAAAAGCCTTGCTTTTGGATTTTTATTTTTTCCAGGGGAAGCGATTTCAGGCAAAAGGCTTCGAATAAAACTGATTGAAGAAAATATTGAAGAGAATAATGATACAGCACATGTTGTTGAGTTGAATTTGAAGCATGATTTGCATACAAATTAATTTTTAAATGGGGGAATCCATCATGAAAAGGATAATATCAATTTCAATAATATTTACAATGTCTATATACTTTTTTTCCTGTGCCGGAGCATCCAGAAAACAAAAAGGGGTTGGCATGGGTGCAGCCATAGGTGCTGCAACCGGAGCCATTTTAGGACAGGTAATAGGGAAAGATACCGAGGCAACCCTTGTGGGAGCTGCCATAGGAACAGCCATTGGAGGATCTGCAGGATATGCCGTGGGTGCATATATGGACAAACAGGAGCAGGAATTAAAAGTTGCGCTGGCCCAAAGCGAGGCTGCCAGCATTCAAAGAACTAAGGATGTTTTGGTTGCAACTTTTAAATCAGAATTATTATTCGATTTTGATTCTTTTTCTCTAAAGCCGGGTGCAGTTGTCGAGATCGGCAAGGTTGCCACTGTTTTAGTAAAATATCCAGACACGACTGTGGTTGTAGAAGGACACACCGATTCCACCGGAGCTGAAGCCTATAATCAAAAATTGTCAGCAAAAAGGGCTGAAGCTGTAAAGAATACCCTTGTGCAGCATGGTTTGACCCCTGACAGAATCGAGACCTACGGATATGGAGAATCCCAGCCAATATCTTCTGACCCAGCCATGAACCGCAGAGTAAGGGTAGTGATAAAACCGATCTGATTTTTTTAATAATTCCTGAACATATCACTCTATTTTCACCCAAGCACAAAATATTAAAGTTGACAAACTATCATATTTAACATAATAAGAAAGGTTTTTGAGCTGTTTATAATCATAAAATAAAATATTTTGATTATACCAGTTAATTTTAATTCCTTGCTTCGGTTCATATAACTTTTCACATAAATGATTTCACTGTGCTATCGGTTGTTGTTGGAGTCTTACAAGACCCCTTCCTCCCCCCAGCCTTGTGAAATTAATTATTTGAAAATCTATAATGGCCGCAGCTGTAGGCTTTTAAAAAAATAATTTTGAAAAACGGGCTTGAAAATATAGATTTTCAAAACAGCTCCCCAAGAATGGATCCAAGATGATTTATAAAAGCCTATATTACCCATAAGGAGACCATATGAGAAGGTATGAAACAATTATTATTATCAACCCTGACGCTTCAACGGATGATCGCGGGGTAATCCTTGAAAAAGTTACAACCCTTATTACCAAAGATACAGGGCTTCTTGTTTTGCAGGATGAATGGGGGGATAAAAATCTCGCCTATGAAATCAAAAAAAAGAGTAGAGGATATTATATACTTTTTGATTATTGCGGAACAGGAGAACTTGTCAAAGAATTGGAAAGGGGATTCAAGTTTGATGAGAGGGTGTTAAAGTATATGACTGTTTTGCTTGACAAGGATATTGATCTTGACAGCATAAAAGAAGAAATGAGCAAAAAAGAGGCTGAAGCCGCTGAAGCTGAAGCCGCTGAAGCAGAAAAAGATATACCTGATAATAGTAAAACAGAAGAAGTAGTTGCTGAAGCGCCACAATCAGAAAATGACAATAAGGAGTAAAGGTATGCCTTTTCCTCAAAGAAAACAAACTTCCAATAGTAAATTTGGCAATAAAAGAAATAACGGATTTGCCCACAAAAAAAGAAGAATATATCAAAGCCGCAGGGGCTGCATCTTTTGCAAAGACAGCGGCAAGGTGCCGAGTTACAAGGAGCCTAAGCTCTTAAGAGCTTTTATAACCGAACGAGGCAAAATTATTCCCAAACGTATCACTGGAACCTGTGCAAAACATCAGCGCCTTTTGGCGCATGAAATCAAGCGGGCCAGAACAATCGCTCTTTTACCATATGTAGGCACACTCGATTATATGTAATTGATGTATGCACCATCTTATATAGATCGTCACATAAATAAATTCACTCCGTTATCGGTCGTCGGTGTATTATAATACGCCCTCCTCCCTCTGGCCGTGAGCTAAATTTTAAGTTAAATTTTAAGTTAAATTTTAAGTTAAATCTTAAAATAGAGGATAATTACCTGAACAACCCATGGATATAAAACTGTCCTGCTCTTTAGCAGTAAGGATAAAATAAAGTGGAAAAGAAAAATTTTTTCTTGGACACTGGAAAAACAAAGGATATAGTTACCGGAATCGGTATCACTTCTTTTATACTTGCAGCTTTTATTTATCTACCGGTGGTGGGCCCTTTGGTTTCCTTTTCCATTCCCATGCCTGTTCTTTTTTACAGGTCAAAACTCGGCAGAAAAGATGGAATTATAGTTCCTTTATCCGCTCTGGTGCTGGTGCTCGTCTTTTCAAAGGAAATTTCCGCTGATACTCTATTTATAATGGAACTTTTACTGCTCGGTTTTGTTTTAAGCGAATTAATGGAACTGAATCTTTCCATTGAAAAAACTATCGCCCTTGCCTGCAGCATTGTTTTCTTTTCCTGCATACTATGCCTGCTCCTTTATGGCAATATATCAGGTAAGGATATTTTTGCAGCAACATCGGATTTCGTGGCAAAAAACCTTGAACTTTCAATGGCATTATATGAAAGCATGGATATCCCCGAAGAACACCTCTATATTATTTCAAATGCCATGAAAAATATAGAGTATGTTCTTGTACGCATGATCCCGGCTTTACTAATCATTTTTAATATTTTTATTTCGTGGGCATGCATATTGTTAGTAAAGCCTATTTTAAAGGGAAAAGGTCTTTTTTATCCCGATTTTGGCCACCTTAAACTCTGGAAAGCTCCTGATTTTTTGGTCTGGTGTGTTATTGGATCCTGCCTCCTGCTTTTCTGGCCGGATAAAACAATAAAAATAATAGGGCTAAATTCTATTTTTATTCTTATGACGATCTTCTTTTTCGCAGGAATAGCCATTGTTGCATATTATTTTGAAAAAAAAGCTGTTCCCCGTACAGTCAGATTTTTTTTGTACACCCTCATCGCCCTGCAGCAGATTGTCCTGATAATAGTAATCGCACTCGGGTTTTTTGATGTATGGTTTGATTTTAGAAAATTGGGAGCACATAACGAAAAGGTATAATATGAAAGTAATATTAAAAGAAACAATCGGAACTCTCGGTATAGTCGGGAGCGAAGTCGATGTGGCAAAAGGTTATGCACGCAATTATCTTCTCCCTCAAAACAAAGCTGTTGCGGCAACACCTCAAAATTACAAAGCACTTAAGCTCCAAAAGGTCAAAATAGATCTCCAAATAGCAAAAGAAAAAAACCTTGCCGAAGAAATGGCAAAACAACTTGAAGGTGTGGTCTGCAAAATATCCGGAAAAGTTAGTGGAGACGACCGACTCTACGGATCCATCACTGCTCGTGATATTGTACAATCTTTAGCTCTTCAGGGGATCACCGTTGAAAGAAGGATGATTTTGCTTGGAGAATCAATAAAAGCTCTGGGCAAATTTAAAGTCCCCATTCGTGTTTATTCCGATGTGGAGCCTGAAATAATTATTGAGGTTGTTCCAGAATCATCATAATCAACTCTGTTGAACGAAAATTATCTTTTTAGCAGCATCTTGGACTCAAAGCTTAATCCTTGAAATATTGTAACTGTTCAGATGTGCTGATTTAAGACACGCAACAGGTATGATCTGATTATACCTGTTGCTAAACATATCAGCTGAATATAGATTTTCACATAAATAATTTCGCTGCCTTATCGTCGCCTGCGGATTACAATACGCCTTCCTCCCTATGGCCAAAGTGAAATTAATTATCTGAAAATCTCTAATTACGAAATATTTCTATATATTTCCCAGGTTAAAGTTTTACTCCCCCTGGCTCGATGAAAAATCATACTTTTCGTTCAACCACTGCTATATATTTTCAGTACATCTTCAATAAAATAACTTCTCAATATCGGGCATTATCCACGAAATATTCAGCAGTGTCCAATTAGAATATTGCGTGAGGGGAGTTTAATTGTTTTTGTAGCGTATTTAATAAATTTCGTAGAATTTCTTAGTGCAGCGTAGCCAAAAAATTGCGATTGTTTGAGCGAGGCACGAGCGAGTTTCGCAATTTTGGCGGAGCAAACTTAGAAATTCAAGAAATTTATTCGCAATAGCGGAAAAAACAATTAAACTTCCCGTATTTTCTTTCCTGCAACTTTCCTAACCGGACACTGTTGCGAAATATTAATTTATGTGACATTTGCCGAATTTTATTCAAAAAGTTACTTAAAGCTCAATCACAGGAATATGGAAAAAAACCCTTCACTTTACCGGCTGCCGCCCCAAAGTATTGATGCTGAAGAGTCTATACTCAGCTCAATACTTATAGATAACGATACTTTTCTCGATGTTGTTGAAATTGTATCTTCGGAAGATTTTTACAGATCTGCCCATCAAAAAATATTTTCTGCAATAGTTGATCTTTTTTCTAAGAATGAACCGGTTGACCTTGTAACCCTCACCAATATTCTAAAAAAAAAAGGGGAATTTGAAGATATTGGCGGAGCAGCCTGTATCACCAATCTTTTTAATACAATCCCCCTGGCTGTAAATGCACAGTATTATGCCAAAATCATCCACGACAAGGCCTCCCTAAGACGCCTCATCGATAAATCCAATGCCATTATCAAACGCTGTTATGAAGATAGCGGAGATGTTGACGACACTATCAATTTTGCAGAAAAATCTGTTTTTGAAATATCTGAAAACAAAATAAAACCATCATTTTTCCGTATTGGAAAGCTCATCGACAGTACCATAGATATCCTTGAAGATCTCCATGGAAGCAAACAGTTAATCACGGGTATTCCCACAGGCTTTTCCCAGATTGATAACCTTACATCCGGCCTCCAGGGCTCCGATCTTATAATATTAGCGGCACGTCCGGCCATGGGAAAAACAACCCTGGCTCTTAATATTGCAAGGAATGCCGCTGTTGATGCAGTGGCACCGGTGGCTCTTTTTTCGCTTGAAATGTCAAAAGAACAGCTGGCCATGCGCCTGGTATGTGCTGAGGCAAGGGTGGATTCATTCCGTTTAAAAGGTGGTTTTTTAGAAGAAGAGGACTGGCGCCGTGTTACTGACGCTGCAGGCACATTGGCTGAAGCACCTATTTTTATAGATGATTCCCCTGATATTACAGCCATGTCCATTAGAGCCAAAGCACGCAGATTAAAAATGGAAACTGATTTATCTCTTATTATAGTCGATTACCTGCAGCTCATAAAGGGAAGTGCTTCCTCAGAACGAAGGGATCTTGAGCTTTCAGAAATTTCAAGATCCTTAAAAATGCTGGCCAAAGAACTTAATGTGCCGGTGCTGGCCCTTTCCCAGCTGAACAGGAGGCTCGAAGACAGAACAGATAAACGCCCCCAGCTTTCAGATCTGAGGGAATCAGGAGCCCTTGAGCAGGACGCCGATATAGTTGCTTTTATTTACAGGGACGAAGTATATAATAAAGACGAAAACAATCCATTTAAAGGGACTGCGGAATTTATAATTGCCAAACAAAGAAATGGACCCGTGGGAAATGTAAAACTTTCGTTTTTAAGCGCTTATACCCGATTCGAAAATTATGAGGACCCCACTCACTTTATGCCTAATTAGGACCGGGAGAAATTAATGGGTGGCAATCCACCGAATAATACGGAGAAGATATTCCATGGAAAATAAGAATATTGTATTATGTGTCTGCGGAGGCATAGCAGCCTACAAAAGCGTAGAACTTTTAAGACTTCTTGTAAAGCAGAATGCAAGAGTTAAAGTGCTCATGACGCAAAGCGCAAAAAAGTTTATAGTCCCCCTTACTTTTGAAGCCATATCAGGGCATTCTGTTTACTCGGATCTTTTTGAAGCAGACCCGAATGCTTCCATAAAACATATTGACTGGGCAGACAAAGCAGATGCTGTTGTTGTGGCACCGGCCACTGCCAATATTATAGGGAAAATGGCCAATGGAATAGCAGATGATGCAATGAGTACATTTATGCTTGCTGTACAATCTCCAATCCTTCTATGTCCCTCCATGAATACCTTTATGTATGAAAGCATACCGGTTCAAAGAAATCTTGATACCCTGGAAAATGACGGAATAATTATTATGGAGCCCGGCGCAGGAGAGCTTGCCTGCGGAACATCGGGGCCTGGCCGCCTTCCTGAACCTGAAAATATTGCCGACAGGTTAAAATCCCTGCTCACCCCCAATGATCTTAAAGGCCAGACGGTACTGGTAACCGCCGGCCCCACCCAGGAATATATTGATCCTGTAAGATTTATAAGCAACCCCTCTTCAGGCAAAATGGGTTTTGCCATTGCAAAGGCAGCCGAACAAAGGGGTGCCGAGGTTATTCTGATCACCGGTCCTGTCCATCTTCCTGATCCTTTCGGTATCCTTACCCTTAAAGTAAAAACCGCAAAAGAGATGGGAGATGCTGTGTTTGAACATATAAATCATTCGAATATTATTATTAAAACAGCGGCTGTCTCTGATTACACCCCTGTTGATAAATCAGAGCAAAAGATTAAAAAAATTAAAAACGAAATGGTTTTGTCCCTAAAAAAAAATCTGGATATTTTAAAAAAAATAGGCTCTCAAAAAAAAGATCAGATTCTCATCGGCTTTGCAGCAGAAACAGAACAGCTTCAAAAACATGCAACGGAAAAATTAATCAAAAAAAATCTTGATATGATCGTTGGCAATATTGTTGGAACAGCATCTTCCGGCTTTCAGTCCAGCACCAACAAGGTTACTTTTTTTTACCAGGACGGAACAAAAGAGCCCTTTGACTTAATGGAAAAAGAGGCTGTGGCACATATTCTTTTTGATCGAATTATAGAGAAATATTTAAGGGCACCCTTAAATCAATAACAATTTTATTTTTTTCAGCAGTTGTTCACGACTGGTTTTTTTCACCATTTATGAAAGAGCCTATTAAAAAACTTAATAGAACTATAAAATTTTTTAATAGCACCGCATATTTTTTCAAAATTCCCTGTAAGGAACGGAGATGAAATAAGTTGAGCAGAAATAGCGCAGGATTTTGATCCATATACAAG
>CAZNFB010000064.1:0-11803 GCA_964572105.1 uncultured Desulfobacteraceae bacterium | reverse complement strand
GCAAGATTCTAACCGGACACTGCTGAGTAGAAGGTGTTCATTTATTATTTTGATACAAAAAAGATTTTTCTTGATTAATTATAATTTTTTGATAAAGTCATACAAATTCAGGTGTGCTATAGATTTTTAGATAATTAATTTCACACGGGCGGAAGCTTGGTGTAATACGCAGGATTCCGGTAACAGAGTGAATTTATTTATATAAAATCTATAAATAAACTTAATAGGGAACTCCGTTTAATTCGGAGACGAGCCCCTCGCTGTAATCGGATACGAACGCCGCAGAATGCCACTGTTCCTTGCGGAATGGGAAGGTGCGGTAAGCCTTAAAGTTTATTTTTAAAACAGAATTAACTTTATGGTAAGTAGGATAACCCGAAAGTCAGAAGACCTGCCTGCAATATTATAAAACGTTACTTTTCTGACAAATAAAGTATACGTCAAGAAAAATAGATCCTTAAGGAATAAAAAGGGAATCCCCGGATCAGCACATAGCTGATTCGGGGTTTTTTTTTGCTGTTTTGCCATATTAAATTAATTATCAAAACAAAAAAAGATGAGCTCTAACTGTTTAAGTTGTTTAATTTATACTTTTACGTTAGCAAGGCATCCGCCCAAAAATATATTAACAGGAGGAAATGATTATGAAAAAAAATTTTATCATTATCTGTGTCAGCTTTATTTTACTATTTTCTTCAGATTTTTCTACAGCCGGAGAAGCTAAAAAAGTATCGGCCATGGATGATATAGTTGTTACTGCAAGCAGAAGCAAAGAGACAAAAAAAGAACTTACGGTAAACCTCTCTATTATATCTACAAAAGATATAAAAATGTCAACGGCTCGGGATTTAGGGGAACTTTTGGCTGAAAAAGCCGGTATATATATAAGACAGTACCCTGGAGCATTAACCAGCATAGGGATGCGCGGTTTCAAAACAGAAACCCATGGGAATGATTTAATGGGGCATGTGCTGATATTGCTTGACGGTCGTCGGACAGCCACTGGCAATGCCGCTGCTATTATGACAAAAAATGTTGAAAGAGTCGAAATAATCAGGGGTCCCGCAGCTGTTCAATACGGATCCGCGGCCATGGGCGGACTGATAAATGTAATCACAAAAAAAGGGAAAGACAAACCTGCAATATTTGTGGAAGGTATGCTGGGAAGTGGAGGATATGAAGAGGCGGGCATCGGTTTTTCCGGCAAGGTTGAAAAGTTTGATTTTTCAGGCGCCCTTACCAGAAGAATCATGGATGATTACAATACTTCTGAAGGGGGAGACAAAAATGGAGATAAATTTTACAACACCGGTTTTAATGAAAAAATTGACTACAGCTTAAATCTGGGGTTCGAATTTTTACCGGGGCATCGTCTGGGTATGATTATGACCTGTTTTGATGCGGATCATATGGGGAATCCTGGTTATTTTACACTTAATGATAAAGATGATTATAGTGATAAAAAAAATGAAACCTATGATATTATATATGACGGACAGGCTAAAAACACTCTTTTTTCCTGGAAAGCCCGATATTTCCATACAGAGGATGATAATAAATGGGTCAACCCCGTTAAAAGCAATCCTCTGTTGAACCCCTGGTCATGGAGCGATGACGGGATTCCATCAAAAAGGGAGACAGATCAGAATGGCGCCCAGGGACAGTTCACTTTAAACCTGGAGAGCCTTTCCATTACAGCAGGGGCAGACTGGGTTAATTATGATATAAAAACCACATGGACACCCAATAAAACTGAATTTGATAATATTGCCGGTTTTATCCTGGCAAAAGCAAGGCTTTTTAATGATAAATTCATTATATCAGGCGGATTAAGATATGATGAATATGAGGTTGAGGTTAAAAAACCTTCGGGAAGGGATGAGGATGATGACAACATATCCCCTAGCATCGGCCTGGCATATCTTATCAATGATCATATAAAAATAAGATTAAATTACGCAGAGGCTTTTAGAATGCCTGATGCGAACAATATGGCGGCGGATTATGTTTCATACGGCACCCACTACATTGGAAATCCGGATCTTGATTCTGAAAAAAGTAAAACCTATGAAGGAGGATTAGATCTGGCTTTTTTTGGTTTAAATATGGCGGCGACATATTTTTATACAGACTTTAAAGATAAAATTGAAACTGTCTATGCATCTGACTGGTCAAGCGCCACCTGGGAGAACGTAAAAGACGCCACTATCTCAGGCTTTGAAGGGGAATTAAGCTGCAACCTCGACATTCTCCTTGATCTCGATTTTACCCTGAAGCCTTATGCAAATTTTGTATACCTTAATAAATATAAAGATGAAGAAACACGGGAAGATTTAAAATATACTTCCGACATCACAGCTTCTTACGGAATTACTCTTTCCGGGCTTAACGGAACTTCTGCCAGCTTCAACTTTCAGTATACAGGAAAACAGGATATCACGGATTATCAGTTTGGAACCTATGACACACTGGAAATGGGTGGATTTACAGTGGCCAATGCTGTTATTGCAAAACAACTCTATAAAACTTCAGAATATGGGAGTATAACTTTAAGGGTGGAAATTAAAAATATTTTTGACAAAGACTATGCCTATGTTCAGGGGTATCCCATGCCTGGAAGAAGCTTTTTTGCCGGATTAAGGTATGATTTCTGAAAATTCACAGGTTTGTGTTAAATCTTTAGGCATCCTTTATAAATCATTCGAAAATACCAGCATATAAAAATGTAAGCTGGGAAATAAAGGATGCCAATTTTCACCAGAAAAATTATCAAGGTCTTATTATGGCGAACAAGAAAATAGTTACATCCATGATTATTTTTTTTTTAATTCTAACAGCACAAGGTCTCCACGGAAAAGAACATCTGTCGGAGAAAGTTGAAAAACCTGTAAAAGAATCCATCGATATCAGGCAAAAAACCCAGAAGCAAAAGGATCAATGGTCATCAGAAAAAGGGAAGCTTGAAGATGAATTTAACATTCTCATCATAAAAAGAGAAGAGCTGGCAGCATTAAATAAAAATTTAAAGAATGAATTTAAAAACCGCAGCAGGGTTATAAGGGAAGCTGAGGAGAAAATAGATAAAATCGACAGAATAACAGATGAACTCCTCCCATACCTTTTTCAGATAGCAAAACAATTAGGAGAAACCGTTGAGACAGACCTTCCCTTTTTAGAGAAAGAACGGAACAACCGATTAAAAAAACTTTTTGTGACACTCGATTCTCCAGAGATTTTAACAAACGAAAAGTTCAGAAAAACCCTTGAAGCCCTTCAGGTAGAGGCTGAATATGGTATTAACACCGAAGTTTACCAGGAGCGGATAAACGTTGAAAACAAAATAATTCTTGCAAATATTTTCCGGCTGGGAAGACTTGCGCTCTTTTTTCAAACCATCGACAAAAAAATATCCGGCATATACAATCCGGCCAGAAAATCCTGGAGCAGCCTGCCACGGAAATTTAATACAGAGATAGGAAATGCCATGGATATTGCTGAAAAAAGACGCTCAAATCAATTACTCACGCTCCCCCTGGGAAAGGTGGTGGTTCAATGATACAATTTTTTTCTGCAATATTCTTTTGTTTATTTCTTTTCATGGCTCCTCAATCCCAGGGAGCAGATATTCGCAAAAATACCATGGAGGCCGAAAAAAACATCCAAAAGACCAGGGAGACCCTGTTAAAAAAAGCAATACTCGAAAAAAAGACTTCGGTAAAAGAGGCCGAAAACAGTTTGAAAAAAATCCTCTCTTCCAGAAAAAATTTAACAGACGCCATTGCTAAAATCAAAGAAGAAAACAAGAATCTGGAAAAAGAGAATAACGGCTTACAAAAACAGAACATAGCACTTAAAAAACTTGAGGACGAAGTAATATCTAAGCTTGCCTCCATGGACGCAATGGTAAACGAACTTACAGGTTTAACAGTTATTGCAGCAAAAGATATCGATTCTTTATTGGCCAGAAGTATCCATTCTGCGCTTTTTCCCGAAAGGTTCGAAAAAATCAAGCCCCTTTTAAACAAAACAAAATTCCCAGGTATGGACGATATCAAATCCATGGTGGATATTTACTTTGACGAAATAAAAAAATCTGGAGAAGTAAGTATAAACAAAGGGATTATTGTTGATAGATCAGGAAATGAAGTCGATGCTCATATTCTTGCAATTGGCTCTTTTACCGCTGCCTACCGTATTAAAAACTCAGAAAAAGATGAAACAGGATTCCTTCTTTTTTCAGATAAGAGCAACCGTCTGTTTGCCCTGTCAAAGCCTCCCCCGGGATCTGTTTCAAAAAAGATAAAAAAATATATGACCGGTAAATCCATCGCTGTTCCCATGGATATTGCCAGGGGGGCAGCGCTAAGACAGCTTACCCACACTACCTCCTTAAGGGATCAAATATTAAATGGAGGTCCCATAGTATGGCCAATACTTGGCGTAGGGTTCATCGCTTTTCTCATTATTATTGAACGTTTTATCTTTTTACAAAAAGTAGATACAAATGCCGATAAAATGATGACAACCGTCAATAGACTTGCCACAGAGGAAAAATGGGACGAATGTCTAAAAATATGTGAAAAACAGAAGGAGAGGCCTGTTCCCCATGTCTTATTATCAGGGATTAATGCAAGGGAAAAAAGCCGCGAAGATATGGAGAATATACTCCAGGAGGCTATTTTACATGAAATTCCCCGTATTGAGGCAAGGCTCTCTTCCCTGGGAATACTTGCAGCGATTTCTCCCCTTTTGGGACTCCTTGGGACTGTCACCGGGATGATTAATACATTTCATGCAATTACATTTTACGGAACAGGGGATCCAAGGATGATGTCGGGGGGAATATCCGAAGCCCTTACCACAACTATGCTCGGTTTAGGCGTTGCCATTCCGATTATGCTTTTTCATACTTTTTTAAGCAGAAAAGTGGAAAACATTATCAGTCACATGGAAGAAAAAGCGGTCTCTTTAGCCAATATTGTTTTTAAGGAAAAATAAACTTTGTATTATTATTTTAACGATATCTTAACCGAGGCGATTCAATATTTTCACAATGGCGGACCCGTTATGGTGCCGCTCTTAGTGGTCTCCATATTGATGTGGGCCATGATTTTTGACAGGTTCCTTTTTCTAAAAAGAATGGAGCTAAACGACATAGCAAAAGATGACGTAAAAAATTATATTCAAAAAAATAATCTCCCTGATTTTGGCAAATATAAAGGATTAAAAGCAAGGTTCCTGCGCAGATTTTTTGAGCTTCGCTGCGGGAAACCTTCAGTGGATAAATATATCCTGGATGAAGTTGTTATGTCATTTTGTTCTTCTGTTGACAAAAAGCTTGTCTACATCGGCGTTCTTGCGGCTGTTTCTCCATTATTCGGTCTTTTGGGAACAGTAACAGGTATGATGACCACATTTAATATAATATCTGTTGTGGGAACAGGGGATGCAAAGGCAATGGCAGGCGGAATTTCAGAAGCTCTAATATCAACCCAGACAGGTTTGCTGGTCGCAATCCCTGGAATGTATATGCATAGTCGGCTAGTAAAAAAAGCAGAAAACCTGAAGCACAGCATAGCTAATCTCGGATTTTATTTAAAAAATGTTGTTTAATGACAACTATTTCATCTTCGTTCCTTAGTCGTGTCCGGTTAAACTTTCCGTATTTCTTTCTTGCAATTTTCTAACCGGACACTAATGGAACAGATAGGTTTAAGGTATAATAAAAATGCTAAACATAACAGCGGCAAGGCGCGGACGAAAAGCATCCGTGGAACTGAATATAGCCCCTTTAATAGATATGGTATTTATACTCCTTATATTTTTCCTGGTTACCACAAGTTTTGTAAAAGAGACAGGGCTCGATGTTAACAGGCCCAGTGCAAAAACAGCCGCACAAAAAAACATGGCAAATATTTTAATCGGTATCGGACAAAACGGGCAAATTTATATGGAAAAAAGAGAAATCGATATAAGGGCGGTAAGAGCCAATGTGGAACGGGCCCTTGCGGAAACTCCCGAAAGTCCCGTGGTGATTGTGGCGGATAAAGAGAGTAAAGCAGGTATTATCATAGATGTTATGGATGGATGCAGACTTGCCGGCGCTTTAAACATAAATTTGGCCGCAAGCCTGATTTGCAGGTAGAACATGCTGACAATCAGAGAAATAAAAAAAAATAGACCGGTTTTATTATTGATAAGCAGCATTCTTTTTTCTATTCTTTTCAATATTTTCCTTTTTTGCCTGATGCCTGCCCTTGTTTCAAAGGGAGTGGGGAAAAAGACCGAACCAATGGATCTTAACCCCATAAGCTTTGCAAGTCTGAAAAAGAATAAACCTCCTGAAATTAAAAAGGAGAAAGAAAAGATTAAACCGGAAAAAAAAATTTTCAGTACAAAAAGGGTATATGCGTCTAAAAGCATTAACCTTCCAAAGTTAAGTTTTAAAATTAATCCCCAGCTATCAGGAGGCACCGGATTTATACAGTCGCCTCCAATGATCGATTTTAATTTTTCTAACTTCGGACTTAAAAATCTTTTTAAAATAGGGGAAGTTGACAACTCCCCTGTGCCGGTTGCCCAAATCCCACCGATCTATCCGGTTAAGGCAAAAAGGCTGGGCATTGAAGGGTGGGTTAATATACAATTTATTGTGACTGAAAATGGGACCGTCGAAAATATTGAGATACTCGATGCAAATCCAAAAAATATTTTTAACAGATCTGTTCTGCGATGTATCTCTTCATGGCGATTCTCGCCCGGAATTCTGGAGGGAGAACCTGTAAATACCCAGATGATAACTACCATTAGATTTGAACTTGAATAAAATGAATTTAACATTTTTTTTCACCAGAAAAATAATCATATTTTCCCTTACAATCATATGTTTAATATCATTTCCTTTGCCGGTATCTGCCAAAAAAAATCATATCCCCCATAAAGTAACTGTTGTTCTATTGAAAATGCGCGGGTATATGGAAACAGGGGAAATATTAAAAGCCATCAAGGTTATAGAAGATTTTCAAGCCAGACAGCCCATGGGAATGAAACCTGGGGACCCGGATACCAAGGGATACCAGCATCACTTTATTAATTTTAATCTTGGTAACTGCTATTTAAGATTAAACAAGCCTTTAAAAGCAGCCCAGCACTATAAAGCTGCCGTACATGTTAAACCAGATTTTTATCCTGCCTGGCTCAACCTTGCAAAATGTTATTATGATTTGGAGCGCTACACTGATGCGGGAAACAGCTTTTTAAAAGCATTTAAAGTTTCAGAAAAAAAAGAGCCTGAAATTTTATACTACGCTGCTGCATCTTTTATGGCTGATGAAAAAAAAACCGAAGCTCTTAAGGTAGTTAACAGACTTGTTTCTGAGTATAATAACGATATTAAATTGCAGTGGAAAAAACTGATAGCCCAGCTTTACATAATATGCAATAAACATTTTTTGGCATTACCTTATTTAAAAGAGCTTTCCGAAAACCTTACAGGGAAAGAGAAAAAATATTGGCAGGAGCTTTTATTCCATGAATATATCACACTTAATATGAAGAAGGAGGCTTTTGTCCATGCAAAAAAATTAGTACAGGAAGACCCCATTGATCCCAAGTGGTGGAAAATTCTTTCTCAAATATATTTTTACAATGATAAATACGAAGATGGCCTGGCTCCTTTAACAATCTGCACCTACCTGAAACCGGCTTCGTTTCAGGAAAAGAAATTCATGGGGGATCTCTGCCTCAGCCTGGGGATACCGATTAAATCAATCGACTATTATAAAGACTCCATCAAAGAAAAAAAAACCATCCACCTTTATGAAAGGCTTGCCCATGCATATTTAGCTCTTTACGAGCCGGAAAAAGCCTTAAATGTATTAGAAAAAGGATTAAAACATTTTCCTGAAAAAAAACTCTACAAACTAAAAGGGCAGATATTACTTGAAAACGAAAAATATGAAGAAGCAATGGTTTTATATGAAAAAATGGCAAAGGAAAAAATTACTCCCCATGGAGAAGCATGGCTCATGGCGGGATATGCGGCCTTTAATTCCGATAATATTATAAAAGCAAAATACAACTTTACAAAAGCCTCCAAGTACAATAAACAGAAAAAAAGAGCAATAAAGGCACTGCTGCAGGTTAACAGGTATCTTGAAAGTAGAAAAATAAAAACCGAAAATTCTGAACAGGGGGTTAAACATGACTAAATTTGCATTAACAGGGGTATTATTATGTTTTTGCGGATTGCTTATCATGGGGTATCAATCATTAACCGGCTTAATGGCCATGAAAACATCCGGTAAAACAATAATTATTTCTGATATTACGGGTCAGAAAGCCGTACAATGGGTTGAAAATCTTTCCGCCGGAGCCATCTATGATGCGGCAACATATTTTATGAATATGCCTTTTAGCTACATCTTCTTTTTTGCAGGTGCTTTTTTTCTTGTTCTTTCATGTTTTCAAAAATAGAATGCCCGGAAAAGAAAAGGGAACCTATATTCTCATTCTTTATTTGCAGCAAAAACACTTTATTGATATAGGTAAACTTGGACAGTTTTATTTCAAAAGGGGTTATTATTCATATGTTGGAAGTGCTTTTGGGCCCGGGGGTCTGCGTGCAAGATTGACCCACCATGTAAAAATAGCTGATAAACCCCACTGGCATATTGATTATTTGCGAAAAAAAGCAAAAATCAAAGAGATATGGGTAACAGATCATTTTGAAAAAATAGAACATAAATGGGCATTGAATTTACATAAAATGGATGGCGCGTCTATTCCTGTTCCCGGATTCGGATGCTCGGACTGCAAATGTCCTGCGCATCTTTTTTATTTTCAACACAGGCCTTTGAATAAACAATTTCAAAAAATTGCTACTGGTATGGAGAATAAAATTTTAACTCCCCAAGGATATAAGGGAACCTTCCATTGAATAATTTTTTAAAGTTATTTTCAATTTTATTCTTTCTCTCTTTCACTCTCTGCTCCGCCTATATTGTTTATGCCCAAAACCACAGCTTAAATAATCTTCTTACAGATGAAGACGCCGTTATTATTTCAGATAAAAATGGAAAAATTATTTTTTCAAAAAATTCTTCAAAAAAGCTTGTCCCTGCTTCCACGCTAAAAGTACTTACTTCCCTTGCCGCTATCCATTTCCTTGGCTCTGACTTCAGGTTTAAAACCGAGTTCCATATGGATAATAATTCAAACCTGAAAATAAAGGGCTTTGGAGATCCTCTCATGATCTCTGAAATAGTCGAAGAAATATCCAGCGCACTTTGTAACAACTTGAAAAAAAATAAAATAGTAATAAACAATATTATTCTGGATGATTCATATTTTGATCATTTAATTAAAATTCCAGGAACAAATTTATCTGATCAACCCTATGATGCCCCCAATGGCGCTTTGTGCGTAAATTTTAACACTTTCTATTTTAAACGATTCAAAAACTCCTATATCAGTGCTGAAGCACAAACGCCGCTTTTATCCTGTGCCTTGAAAAAAATCAGGAAAACTTCCAGTAACAGCGGGAGAATAGTCTTTTCCCATAATAAAAACGAGTATACTCTTTACGCAGGGGAAATGTTTCTCTTTTTTTTAAAAAAACACGGGGCAAAGATTACAGGTAATATTAAAACAGGACATATTAACAAAAAAGACAGGCTTATATTGGTGTATGAGTCAAATTTTTCACTCAGCAAAATCATATCAAAGCTTCTTGAGTATTCAAATAATTTCATGGCAAATCAATTATTTATTACAATGGGAGCGAATCTTTTCGGCCCCCCCGGCACCATTGAAAAAGGAAAGCTTGCTCTCCTTGATTACGCCGATCAGACCCTCGGTATTAAAGATATCAATATCGTCGAAGGATCAGGTATATCAAGGCAAAACAAAATTTCAGCAATGGATATGGATAAGATTCTGTCTGAATTCAAGCCATACCGAAAGCTGATGCGTACCGTGGGGAATGAATATTATAAAACCGGAACCTTAAACGGCATTGCAACCCGTGTCGGGTATATTGATAACGGCAAAGAGGATATCAGCCGTTATGTTATATTGCTGAACCGATCAGGAAAATCGATGGGCGATATAATGAAGCTGGTACGTGATATCTTTAATAAAAAACAATACCCCAAACAAAACAGTTTTTTAAAAAAAATTAATCACTTGAAGGGTTAAAGAACCGAACCCGTTAAAAAGATACCCTGACCATATGGTTAATTTTAGTTGACAAATGTTTAGTAACTTATGTATTTTTATAAACTATATCCTTACCATTATAAACAAAAAATATTGAAAGGAATATCTAATTGAAAATATTAAATTATACAAAAGAGCATACAGACTTTCGTAAAATGGCTCGTGCGTTTATGGAAAAAGAAATCATTCCTAATATACAGACGTGGGAGGCTAACCATGATTTTCCCAGAGATATGTGGTATCGCCTGGGAGAAGCAGGCCTTTTATGTACAACAGTTCCTGTTGAGTATGGGGGGGCCGGCCGAGACCTGTTATATGATGTTATTGTTGGTGAAGAACTTCTTCGTGCAGATTCTTCCTGTGGCGGTGGTGTTGTTCTTCATTCCTGGATAACTACACCTTATATTGCTGTTTTTGGAAGCGAAGAACAGAAAAAAAAATACCTTCCCAAATGTGTCTCTGGAGAATGCATCACAGCAGTCGGCATGACTGAACCTGGTGCGGGCAGTGATCTTACCGCCATTACCACCACTGCAGTGGAAGATGGTGATGATGTTATTATAAACGGCACAAAAATTTTCATATCCTGTGCGGTCTGCTGCGGGCTTGTTGTGCTGGCTGCCAGGGATCCCGAGATTGAAAATCCATATGAAGCATTGTCTTTATACCTTGTAGAAGAAGGGACTCCTGGCTTTACCAAGGGGGTTAAATACGACAAAATGGGGCTCCATACCCAGGATACTGGAGAACTTATTTTTACAAATTGCCGTATTCCCAAGACAAGCATGCTAGGCAAAAAAGGGGCAGGGTTTAAAATGCTCATGCGGGAACTTCAGCAGGAGCGGCTTTCAATTGCCATAATGGCGTTAAATGCCGCAGAACGTGTTTTAGAGGAGACCATCGATCATTATAAAAATCCTTCTTCACAATACGTGATTCCCAAAACCCAGGTCAATCAATTTGCCATAGCTGAGATGACAACAGATATAACAATGCAGCGGCTTTTTCTTGACAAGCTCGTAGAAGAACATATGAAAGGTTCAAATATAGTAGTCGAAACCTCCATGGCAAAGTACAAAATGACCGAGCTTTCAAGGGATGTGTGCGATAGATGCATTGATCTCCATGGAGACTTCGGAGGGACCGAAGCATGCATTGCAGTCAAGTATTTGCGGGATGTCCGTTCCATGTCAATATTTGCAGGGACAAATGAAATAATGCGGCAGATAATAAGCAAGTTTATGAAACTATAGCTTGTTCGCTGAAAGCTTTTAAAGAACGTGTCATACCTATGTTTTACCCGTTTTTTTAATCTTATAAATTTAATTTTATAAGATTAATTGCCGTACAAGCTGTATAATTATTTTTTATTTATGGAAGAGTATTATGGAAAAAAAAATAGAAAAACCGAAATCAGGCGAAAGAAAAGAAGAATTTACCACCAATTCAGGAATCCCTGTGAAAAGGCTTTATACACCTGAAGATATAGCAGATCTCGATTATAACAAAGATCTTGGGCAGCCAGGTGAAGAACCGTACACCAGAGGAATACATTCTTCCATGTACAGAAAAAGGTTGTGGACCA